>JAKQXK010000152.1 GCA_029561505.1 Spirochaetota bacterium
CTGACTATCAGTGCATTCGTTCTGCCGCGCTTCAACCATTTCTTGCTCTTTTTTCTCGGGGGTGCAACCGCCCTCTATTCGCTTTATGATCTCAACGATTTTTTTCACGGCGATGTTATGCGCACAGATGCAGGCATTCTCGCGCACTACCTGCTCGGCAAGTCTGTGCTCGTTAAGCCGCTGGCATTTGTCATAGCCGGATTCATAAGCGCCGTTTCTATTTACGTCTTTTTGAAACTGGCGCGCAGTGCCTTTGAAACCGAGCCACAGGCTGAACCTCTTGACCTGGCAGCATGGCAGGCCGAAAACCCTGACGTCGAGATTACGCCCGAAATGCTCGATTGGCTAAAATCACAATCGCGCCGCGGCGGCGACAGCTGACGAATTCTTTTCGGCTGTACGCCCCGACTTTCTGTTGCATGTTACAGCATGCGCGTGTCTTCAGGCATTCAGGGCGAACTCGACCTGATCAATCAGGTCTTCAGCGATGAGAGCACGAGTGAAGAGCGGGTGCTCGAAGCGGCCGCCGCGCTCTACAAGTCGGGTGAAAAGAATATCTATGCGCGGCTGTTGCATGTCATGTGCCACCTGCGGCTTGCCCCGGCAGAAGCGAAAAAGACCTGGGAGGCCATCATCAGGCATCGGGATACGATGGAATCAAAGCTCGGCAGGCCCACCGGGTTTCGCGTCGCCATGCTCGACTATTTTATCAATGAAAGCCGTGAGCTTAAAAACCCCAAAGTCATAGAAATACATGTGTATGCCGAGACAGCCCGGCAGGCTGCCGTCGATGAACTCACCGGAATTTTTAACCGTCGCTTTTTTGACGCCGCCATCGAACGAGAAGTCAAACAGGCTGCGCGCCGCAACCGCGAACTTTCCCTGCTGATCATTGATATCGACAATTTCAAGCGCATCAATGACACGCACGGCCACACGACGGGAGACGCAGTCATATCGGCGCTGGGCAAACTGCTCAAGCGGCAGATAAGATCTGAAGACACACCATGCAGAATAGGGGGTGAAGAATTTGCCGTACTGCTGCCCGAAACCGGCGTCGCCGGTGCCGAGATTGTGGCAGAAAAAATCAGGCATGAATTCTCAAAGCTCAAGATTGCGTCGACCGACCTCAGCCTCAGCGGTGGCCTTGCGACTTACCCGGCAGATGCCGCAGACGCGGCAGATCTGATCGATCGTGCCGACCAGATGCTCTATTTTGCCAAATATTCGGGAAAAAACCGGGTCATCAGCTACGCCAGCAACAAGCGCAGGCACATTCGATATCCGCTCGAATGGGAACTTGCCATAACCAAGAGCTCGGGCTCGGCCGGCAAAACACGCTCGCAGGATGTCTCGATCGAAGGTATCTCGTTTGAACTCGACGAGGCGACCGAACCGGGTGAACTCATGAGCCTGCACCTGAATATTAATTCAGAACCGCTTGAGCTTCCCGTACAGATTGTCTGGGTCGACAACAACGCAAAAGACCGCAAATTCAGGGCAGGGGCGCGCTTCATCAGGCTTACCGAAAAACACCTGTCAAGCCTCAAGAAGAAACTGCCAGCGAAACGCAAATAGTGCAGGCCCGCAGCGAGACCGGTTTTTGATGTGTTTTTTGCTTGAAGAACTCAGTGCCAAGGCCGATAGTTAAACGAACCCCTGAGAGAGAAAAAAATGCGCAAATTTCTGCATAAAACGACCCTGAAGGCGATCGGTCTCACGATCGGCATCGCATTCGCGGGCTCGGTTGTTTCGGCGGCCGCCCCCGATCAGGGTTTTGTCGAGAAAATATTGCGTGAAAACCGATACTTTATCGAGTTTGCCAACGTCAACGTCTCAAATTTCGGCTCACCGGAAAATGAAAAGGCCCTCAAAGACGCAAACCAGCACAATTTTAACGCCAACCTCTATTATCTCGAGAGCAACTACGTAGACTCGTTCAAAGAGATACGCCTCAGCCAGGAAATTCTGCTCGATCTGCTCTATGATGTTCTGCAGAAGCGTTATATTGAAGATGCGCGAGCATTGCTCGATCTCAATGCACCGTCTATTATCCAGTCAAAAGACAAGAAGTCAGCACACTTCTTGCAGCTCGGTTACCGTGATGTTGAGGTAGC
This sequence comes from Spirochaetota bacterium, assembly GCA_029561505.1. GTDB lineage: Bacteria > Spirochaetota > Leptospiria > Turneriellales > Turneriellaceae > Turneriella. Next base: position 2,118 of record JAKQXK010000152.1, read on the forward strand.
GCGCCAGTTTCGTGACATGGGCTATAACTATAACCGCTTTCTTTATTCGAGCAAAATACGCTATTATCTTGATGGCATCAAGCGAGCGCGACGCGCAAAACGTTTCGCATTTCTTTCGCTGATCGAAAGTAAAACACCGATCGAAGACAAGGCGGAGTACACGACCCAAACGTGGGACGACGCCATAAACAAAGATGACCGTGAGAAGATTCGCGACTATGAACGCGTGAAGAACAACATGGTCAACCAGATGAACCGCAAACTGTACACAGACGGCATGAACTTCTTTTTGCACCACGATGACAACTATGGCCTGATATCAGGTCAGAAAAAATCTTTGCTGAAAGATGCGTTTAAAGAACTGCAGACAAAACGCCCTGAGAAAAAGCAGATATTGCCCGATTTCCCCAAAAAAGACCAACCAGAACCAGCCAAGCCAGAACCCAAGAAGGCTGCTGAACCGGCAAAAAAATAAGCGCACGATGTTAAAGACTCCGCGCGCCTGGGTCACAGCATCTTTGCCGCTGCAGCTCTTTTTTGCGGCGGGGCTGGTCGTTGCAGCCCCCCTGGACATTCAGAAAATTCGCCTGAAGGGCGCTCAGAATATCAAAGAGCTTCGTTACTTTCAGGATACCGGGCTCATTTCAGCGCGCCAGACCGCGATCGAGATGCAGATCGAAAATTACGAGCGCAGCCTCACGCAGCTTTCAGAAGCCAAGCAGATCGACCGCAATACTGCGCTGAAAAACGTTCAGGCGAATTACGAGCGTTTTCAGGGCGAGTTTAAGGCGATCGCCGACATCTACCGTGACCTGGTGCTGCAGCACAAGAATACGTTTAACGAGAAGAACGGTGAAGCCATCAGCGAAACTTCGGTGCGTGAAAAAGTAGTGGCAACCGTCGAAGTCGCAAAACAAGACGAGGCCCGGGCACTCGCCGCTTATACCAACAGAAATTACAGTTACAGCGCGCACCTTTACTGGCGGTCGCTGCGCCATTTCGCAAAGGCTTTTAACCTTCGCAAATGGCCACCACTTGTGCAGATTTCAGAAAAACCAAAAGCGGCAAAAAAAACCGCTATACGCTAAAGCAGCGCGAACGGGCCGCTGAAGAAGCCGGCTACGGCGTTGTAGGCGGGGTTGCG
>JAKQXK010000158.1 GCA_029561505.1 Spirochaetota bacterium
TGTTAATGCTGAATTTTTCGCGAATCGCGGGTATCGCAGCGACGATCTTTGCCACGAGCTCAAACAGATTGTTCGGCAGAATCTGGTTTAGAGAGACGTTATCGTAGATGAAGCGGGCAAGAGGCTTGTCTTCAAAAAGCGGCACGTTGTTTTGTTTCGCCACCTCGCGTATAATGCGCGCGATCTCATCTTCACCTTTCGCGACGAGTTTCGGCGGAGTGCCTTCTAGATCAAATTCAAACTTGATCGCAACCGCATAATGCGTTGGGTTGGTAATCACGAGATCAGCCGTGGCGACGGCCTGGCGCATCGAGCTGCGCAACGCTTCTTGCATACGCTGTCTTTGGCGGGCCTTAATCTGCGGATCACCTTCTTGCTCGCGGTATTCTTGTTTCACCTCTTGTTTGGTCATCTTTAAGCTTTCGATGAACTGCGAGCGCTGAAAAAGATAGTCGGGTATCGACATCACGAGCAGAATAATGATCAGCACCAGCGCGAGCTTGAAGCACATATACCCCAAGGTGCGCAGCGCTTCACCCACGCCCATGCTGCCGGTTTTCATGATGCTCAGAAAATCATCGCTGATCATGAGATAGCTCACGACACCGATAAGCACAACTTTTACGATCGCCTTCAGCAGATTCACATAAATCTGCTTCGAGAAAAAAATACGCTCGACCATGCGGTTAAAACTGAAAGATATATTCGAGAGTTTCGGGCGCAGCGGCTCGAGCGAGAACAAAAAGCCGGTCTGCGTGAGGTTACCTATGACGCCCATGATCATCACGGCGGCAAAGAAAGGCGCGAGCATCAAAAACAACTCGCGCGAGATTGTCAGCATCATCGGCATCAGCGTCGCTTCATTCACAGCGCCGAGACTTGAAAAATTGCCGATGTAAACTCTTGCGAGGCGCGCGAGCGATGAGAGAATCCACCCGGCGCTGGCGAACAGAACGATTAGGCCTGCGAGTGTGCCCAGCGCGGCAGGTATCTCTGCACTCTTGGGTACGCGCCCTTTCTCGCGCTCGCGGCGGCGGCGGGTTTCGGTTGGGTCTTCGGTGCGACCTTCGTCTTCGGCCGCAAACATTGCCAAGAGGTCTGCATCCTCATTGACAAAGGCCAAAGCAGGTGAGGATATATGGGCGTACTGAAGGTCAGGGAACAGTTCGTCATGCCGGCCGCTAAAGAGCCGGTGAATCTGGCGCCAAAGCGCAATTAAGGATAGAATGCACCAGTAGCGCAATAATGCGACATAATACAGAATAGCTAACCTGTCAAGGAATTAGCCATAATCAAGGCCCGCTGACGCAACGAGCCACGTAGTTATTTGATCCGACAACCGAATTACCCTTGGTATCCATGCCGGCAATATGTGGCACGCTTAAACTCAGCAGGTTCGAATAATTCGCGTTATTGGGTGCTGTTGTAGAACTCCAGTAGTGGTACTGGGTGGCCCCATCTGCCGGCGTACCGGGAAAATTCGCAGATCGGAAGAGCACA
>JAKQXK010000165.1 GCA_029561505.1 Spirochaetota bacterium
TTTGTCGAGTTTGCCCTTGTATTCTTCGACGAGTGCGGCAATACGCTGTTTCAGCAGCTCTTCGCTGAATTTTTTGTCGGGAAAATCACCTTCGAACAGCTGCAGAATATTTTTGCCGTTGGCTTCTTCGCGGGGCTGTGAATAGGGGTACGCGTATACCGAGACGTAGTCACCCGCTGTCTTGAAAAAAATTCTGACGCGCGCTCCCTTGTTCAGGGTGTCGAAATTGCCGACGTCGATACGCTCTTTAATTACATAAACGCCTTCGTATTCTTTGCTGATGCGCTGCACTTCTTCTTTTCGCACGAGCTTGCTGCCGCAGGCTATGGCAAGCGGGAGAAAAATTGCAAAAACGAACAGATGAATCAGCCTGCGGCGCATTTGTTCGGATGCAGATTGTTTTCATCGCGTAAACAGATTTTCCCCGTAACAATCGTTCACGCTAAGGGTAGCGCCCACCGGCGCAAAATTTGATTGCCCCTGAGTTGGGCTGGCATGGCCATGCTGCTGAAGGGTATTGAATACCCTGGGGGAGATACCATGCAATTTAAGAATTTTTTACTGTTGATGGCAAGCGTTGCGTTTACTGCCAACGTAGCGGCAGACGCAGGCAAACTGACCTTCGTCGCGGGCCAGGTCGAAATCAATACCGGTGCAGGCTGGCAAAAGGCAGCGCTTGGCACAATGGTGAAAGAAAACGAAAAGGTGCGCACAGGCAAAAAAGGCACTGTGATCATCAGCCTGAAGTCGGGGGCCGCGCTGAAGCTGAAATCAGATTCGCAAATCACCCTAAGCGCAGTGGGCACTTCAACGACTATCGACGTCGAGAGCGGCTCGATTTTTTCAAAAGTCGGCAAACGCCAGCCAGGACAAACCTTTCAGATTCGGGCGCAGACGATGGTCGCGGCGGTGCGTGGCACAGAATTTTATTTCGCCTATGGCAAGAAAAAATCGCAAAAGGCTGATCTATGGCTGTGCGTGAACGAGGGTCAGGTGAATGTCGTCGATACTTCAACCAAGAGCGATGTGAATGTAAACGCCGGTGAGGGCATCGTCATACCAAGCACAAAACCGATTCCAAAGCCGCGCGCTTACACCTGGACAAAAAAGCTTAACTGGAACATGGATGCCGACAAAGGTGCTGTAGAAGACAATACCGACCTGAAAGGCGCTTATAAAGACCTGCTGAAGAATAACTACGACTGAAAAGCGTATCCCGGGCATTTCGACTTAATTCTGGCATGCCCGGGGCCGATAGACCTTAAAGATGACCCGGCTTACCATCGCGACTTTTCTTTGTCTTGCGGGGCTCACGGCCGGCTGCACGAAACCGAAGCTCGCGGTTGAAGCCTGCGACCTCGACCTGGGCTACGTCTCGAGCAAAATGCACCTTGCCAACGTTCAGTACCTGGGCGAAGACAGGTCACCCGACTGGTTCGAACTCTATCAGAATCTTGAAATGCGCCGCAGCAACCGGCCGGCTGCCAGCTGCATACCCGGCAAAGAAGTCAGTACGCTCGAACAGAATATCGAACGGCGCGAGCACTCGCTCAAAAACCTGCGCTGAAGTAAAAACCGCCGCATCGTTTCATTCGGGCACCCTACCCGCCGATGATATAACAGATGCGCACCGCGCGAGCTGTATTGTTATTCGCTTCTTTATGTCTCTTCATGGTCGGGGCTACCTATGCCGTACCATACGCATGGCAGTCAAAAAATGGCGAAACCGGCTTTGAGCTCGATGTACCCGAAGCCTGGCGCATACGCGAGTCGGTTAAGCGCAACGGCGTGATCACACAGTTTCAAAGGGGCGATGCCCGCATCGAGGTGCGCAGCTTCGTCGGCAAAGAGAAATCCGAATTTTCGCACATTGTAAACCAGAAGGCGGCGAGGCTTGCGAGCGAATTTAGCTTTGTTCGCCTGGTCGACGAACGCGATTCAAAGTTTCGTGAAAACCTGCATCTTTCAGTGTGGGAGTTCAAAACGAAAGGCAGGCTTTACCGAGATGAAACCGGCATCGTGATCGGCGAATCGGGGCCCATTGTCGTGTCTTGCGTAATACCCGCTTCACGCTACACCGAGCTGCGCACCCATTGCGAGAATGCTTTTTATTCGATCTCAGCCGGTGGGGCCTCGCCGGCAACTGACACACAGACCGCAAAAGCTGACAGACTCGCCGACTGGGCGCGCATCTACTATGTGAACATGCCGGGAAATCTGCCGGTGCTGGCGCCTGAAGCCCTTATGCTCACGCAACCGACAAAAGCCGAACCCTCGAAAATCAACTACGACGAAAACTATATTCTACCCGATGAAAACAATAAATAGATTACACGTGCTATTCCTGGCGGCAACGGCCGTGCTGGTATTTTTGCCCGCGAAAACACCGCTGCTTGCGGAAAAAACGCCGGTGCAAGACGCTATCGGCGAGACCGTCACCGACCTCGAAGGTCTGTGGGCCGAAGATGCATGTGAGACGGTAGTTGTGAAAAAGAAGGGGCACCCGCTCGCTTCGGTTGCGTGCAGCGGCAATTTTGACCTGGCGCAGCGCGCGCGATTTCTTGATGTGCTGTTTAAGCATGCTTTTAAGCTGCAGACTGAAACGTACAGACTACGGCCGCAGCACGGCATGTATCTGTATAAAACATTGTATGGCAGGCGGGTCGTCTATTTCAAGCTGTTTGTGCGCAACGCGAACGACCTGTGGCCGCGCAACCCTGTGGTGGGGCGGCAGGTTGCGCTTTATGTGCATAATCTGCGTTCGACCACAGACCTGGTCGCCTGGCGCACGCTGGGTGTACCCTTAACATTCGGGGTGACACTGGGCAGAAGCGATACGGGCGCTATCTCAGAGAAACTGCGGGAATATGGCGAAGAGCTGTATCTCGCGGTGCCGCTTGAAGACGAGAACGTTGAAATTGCCGACGGCAGCCTGTTGACGATCAGCGACGCGCTCAACCCTGAAAAACTCGACGAATACCTGAAAGACATCGACGCCGAAAGCGTTCAGGGCATTAGCCCGCTCTATTGTTCTCGTTTCTGCAAGAACGTGCCGGCTCTGCGCGCGCTATTGACAGCGCTTAAAGAAAAAAACGGAGAGCGCGAACTGACACTCATCGACGCAGACCCGCATGAAGAGTCTTCATTTTACCAAACCGGTCGCATCATGAATTTTCGCACGTTCAGAGCTTTCTTCACAGCGCCGGAAAAGCATAATTTTTGCAGCGCTTTGAAATCGTTTCTCGCCGCCGGGAAAGAGAACGCCTCACGCATCATGGCGGTCGATGCGGCTGACGCCGATGCGTTTGAGTGCGTGAAAGATCTCAGGCGCCGGCAGGCTGGTTCGGCAGATTTTGTGAAGGTTTCACAAATGTCGGTAACGAATCCTTTCCGCTGAGCAGAAATACCTCGAGCAGATATTCGCCTTCGCCCAGCGGTTTAAGCCGTATTTCATAACCATCTGGCAGCCGGTAGCTGACCTGTGCAGCTGGCCAGGTTGCACCTGCGCCGTTGCCGTGCCTGATGGTAAAATGCGTCGCGCTGAGTGAGATCTCCACGATGCCACCAAAATCGGCAAGTTCGCAACCAAACGGGTTTTCGGCAGCAGTGAGCCGCAGCTCGTGGCCCGCACGCATCACTACAGAAGCGCTGGTCTGCCGTGCCTGCGGCATTGCATCGCGCTCAAGCCGCCTCGCGCGCCAACGCAAAATGTGGCGCGCCAGAAACCAGACAGAACCGGTAAGCAGCAGCAGAGCGCCGAGCAGCAGCAAGAACAACCCCTGGTATTCAGACGGATGCGACAGCGCATAAACCGTTTCTGCAAGCCAGCTATGCTGCGTGAAGCGCACGTCGGTTCTCGCTACTTCTATCGAACCGGCGAAAAGCTGAAGCGTGCCCCGAAAATATGCCGCGCCCGATGCGCGAATTGCAAGGTCATGTTTTGCAATCAGCTCTTTTTGCTGGGGTAAAAGAAATTTTGCGGAGCCAGGCCTGCAACGCAGAGTTTTGTCGCACTCGACCCGATCGCCTTGAAAAAAGAAATCCACAGGTTCGCTGAGGCTCTGCGGCAAAATTTTCAGATGCAACGGTGCTGTGATGCTGCGATCTGACCTCAACGTCACGCGCAGAGGCTGCGCTTCGTTCCAGACTGAGAACCTGCCATCTTCGGCGTCGATAGCCACGTCTGTGCGCGCAATGCGCAGTTCGGCGATTGTGTGGCCGCCTGCCGCATCAATGCAGACGTGATGACCCAGGTAGCTGAGTTGTTTCGGGTCTTTGAAATTCAGGCGCACCGATGACTTACCCCATTGCAGCGGCGCGGCAGCCCGGGCAGAGTCTGCCGGCGAAGCCGAAGCGGTGCATACGGCGCGCAGCCATTTGCCGCGTTCGAGCTCTACAGGCCGGGTATCGAGGTAATGCAGACTAAAGATACCGGCGTGGTCGATACCGGTAAGTTGGGCAAATTTTCGCCATAACTCACCCCGCGAATAAAGCCCGCGCGGTAACGCCGCATATTCAGGGGCGTCATTTTCGACGAGAAATGAAATTTTGCCGAGCATCGTAAACCACTCGGGGCTCTTGATGAGTCGCGTGATTTCGGCATCACCCGGCCAGCGGTCGGCGCCGATATAGATGCCCCGGTCAGACTCGCCGAGCTTTAAGACTGCCTGCGCCGAATTTGCGACCTTCATGAAATCGCTG
>JAKQXK010000134.1 GCA_029561505.1 Spirochaetota bacterium
TGCCTGCGCCCTGGCATAGACGGGGTTTCTGAAAACATCAGGGTGCGCAGCGTTGTCGGTCGGCTGCTCGAACACAGCCGCATTCTTGTCGCCCAAAATAACGGCGACACGCAGGTCTACCTCATGAGCGCCGACTGGATGCCGCGCAACTTCATACGGCGCGTCGAGATTGCTTTTCCCATCGAGAACAAACAAGTTAAAGAGAGAATTATTCAGAATATTCTTCAGGTATACCTGAATGATAATGATTCGGCCAGGGTGCTCGACGCGGCTGGTCAATACACGCGGCTAAAGCACGAGGGTAAAGACGCCATTAACGCACAGCGGCTGTTCATCGATGAATGCCGCTCGTCACCCGAACAACAGCAGGCCGCACAGGCGAAAAGCAAACACCTGCGGAAAATAAGACCTGCGAAATAGTTTTGCATTCCGTACCGTTTGCACCGGGCAAATTGAATTGACGGTGAGCATCACCGACGCAGAAACGGGCATGAAAACCATCGACCAATGGCTAGAAGAATATGGCGAGAGCCACCGCAATAAGACCAATAAACTCATCCACTGGGTCTGCGTGCCCACGATTCTCTTTTGTGTGCTCGGCCTGTTCGCGGCAATACCGACCGCTGGCCTCTTCAACTGGGCGCCTGAAGGCACGCAGGTTTTTGCCAACTGGGCGGGTGTCGTTGTGATTCTTGCAGGGCTCTTTTACCTGCGCCTGTCGTTTATGATGTTCATCGGTATGACCCTGATTTCGGTCGCGATGCTTTTCGGCGTGCGCGAAGTTGCAAAAATTGAACTCGCACCATTATGGGTCACCTGTCTCGTTGTCTTCGTGCTCGCGTGGATAGGCCAGTTTATCGGCCACAAGATTGAAGGTAAAAAGCCCTCATTTTTCAAAGACCTGCAGTTTTTGCTCATCGGGCCCGCATGGCTTCTGGGCTTCATTTTTCGCAAAGTCGGCATAAAGTATTCGTGATACCGCAGGCGATTGGCAAGGTCGCCTCACGGCACTTCTTCGAGCGTTAAAGGCGGCAAACCGGTGCTGAGCGTGGTTGCCGTGAGTTCGGCGAGCGTTGCGCCGTTGAAAATTCTCACCCCCGGCTGAAAGATGTTGCGATCGGCGAGATAGACGTTGCCGTTCGAGTGCAAAAGAAAGCCGGCGAGATAGCCACCGTTATTACGGTTCAAGAATGCCGCAATCGAAGTCACCTGAGGCCCGGTTGTATTAAAACCGCCGAAAACGCTGTTTAACGCCGCATCGTAGCCGCTGAAAATTCCCGAGCCACCGGCAGTTATTTCGCAATCCGCAATTTCATAGCCCGCCTGCGCCTCACTGATCAGGGGAGCGAGCAGCGTTGCCGAGGCGACCGAAAATTCGAGGCACGCGCCGTCGAGCTGGTAGTTCGCAGCAAACCGACCTGCCGCGGCAAAAATTATTGAATCGCGCGCCGCGTTGTAATGCAGCCGTGAAATCGGGTTTGTATGCGAGAGGGTCGTCGCGGCAATTGTATAATTCGTCGTGTCTATTTTCAGAAGATAACTTGTGCCTTCGGGGGGCCAGAGCGCGTCAGTAGCACCTCGGTTCAGCCGCTGTATCGCGACATAAAGAAAACCCGCATGGTAAAGCATGTCACCCGCCTCTGCAAAACCATCGGCATCGGCATACGCCGAAATATGGATTTGCGAAAGTAGCGCACCCGAGCTGCGGCTGCGAATATCGATGTGGTTGGCATTAAAAAATGAGACGGCAAAAAGGCCACCCGGCAACAGTGCAATACTCTGCGGATTAAGTTTCGAGCCGAGCGAAATTTCGTACTGCGCGAGATACCCTGCATTATGGTCGACGCGCATCACCGAATCAGATCCGAGTCGCTGCAGCACATACGAAGCCCCGCCCGCATCGTAATGGATGCTTGAATCTTGAAATACCGGCAGAATGTCGCGGTACGCCCGTGCACCCGATGGGTCGATTGCACTCAGAAAGCCGGTCGAAAAATCTGAACCAGCCACCAGCACGACACCGTTTGCGGGCGCATCGGGCTTACGCGGGCGTTCAAAATCAGCGCAGGCCACGCACAAGCACAACGCCAAAACAGCAGCTGCAAATACTAAGCGGCGCATGCGCATTAGAACTGCGCCGTCCATTTGCATAAGATATATCTGCCGGGAAGCGGATATCCCACAAAATCGGTTTCGCGGTCGTCGGTGATGTTTTTCACCGTTACGTTCAGAATATGCGTCGCCCCTGCGTGCAGCGTGTAGTCAAAACCGCTGTCGAGCAGCACTTTGGCCGGCAAATAAAAGCCATAGCTGTTGTAACGATCACGAAATACCGCCCCGCGGTATTCAACCGACGTGATCGAACGCAGCGCCCCAAAAATCAGCGTCAACGTCGCAACTGCATGGTGCCTCGGTCTGAACGGCAGGTATCTATCCTGATAATAAGGAATACTGCCATAGTCGCGTGCGTCGAGATATGTATAACGCAGCGAAAGCAAGAACCTTTCAGGCAAATTCAGCTGCACTTCGTTTTCTATGCCCGCGATCTGCGCGCTTGAAGCGTTGACAGCTATCAGCGTGCGCGAAGAATTTTGTGTGAACAGAATAAAATCTTTGGCTCCCGTTAACCAGGCTTCGCTGCGCCATGAGCAGACAAGACCGGCGGGGCATTTGACGGCGCCTCGCACACCCACAGCGTTGGTGATCGCGCGTTCGCTGCGTAAAAATTCTGACGGGGTAACGAACAGCCCGTCGCCAAACCGCTCGTACAATGTCGGATTGCGAAACGCGCTTGTGGCCTGGCCATAAATTTCCAATGCGCTGCGATCAAACGGCCGGCCTTTGTCTGTTCGCAAAACAGCCAGCGGACGAATGGCGACAAGACCTGAGGCGCTGTATCCCGTTGTGTTGAACGAAATTTCGCGAGAAGCGTAGAATGCGTTCTGCGCGGCGCGATCGTGGTTGAGGGTTATCCCCACCTGCCCCGCCACGCGAAAAAGATCGGTGTCGTACGCCGCATTGAG
>JAKQXK010000183.1 GCA_029561505.1 Spirochaetota bacterium
AACCACCGGCTCAAAGAAGAGAAGCGCCTCATCATTTTTCGGTTCAATGAAGTTGCGCAGGGTGTCTGCGCGACCGCCGCGACGATCGACATTCTGCTCGAGGTCTGCCTGCTGAAGCTGCGCAACACCATCATGGTTTCAGCCCAGAACCGCCTGGGCGAAGACCTGGTAAAAGACATGCAGAACATTATGCCGCAGAAGACGACGACCGTCGACCGCATCGCGCGCATCTTGTCGCATCAGGAAAATGAAGTCCCGCACTATTTCGTCAATCTCGCTAACCGGCTCGCGGCCTACTTTCTGGTAGACAAAGATAAAAAAGGCATGTCGACCCTGATTCAGGCGGCCAGGCTTATCGAAGGTTTCAAGGGCTACGAGGCATGGCTTGAGTCAGAGCGAAACAACCATGACCGGCTGCGCGAAAATGCACAGAAGCTGCTGAACATGATGGCTGATTTTCCCGCGCTGCTGAACCGCGAGAGCATCATACAGAAGATCGTTAAAGGTTCGTCGGGCCTTGAAATCATGGCGTCGCTTCTGAACCAGAGTGAGATCGAACTCGTCGTACAAGAGATGCTCAGCGAACACACGGTATTCCAGGCCGATGAACGCGAGTTGTTGCCAGCGCTGCTGCGATTTCGTATGAACGAAGAAGAGTTTTTTATCCACCGCGAAGCTGTGCTGATCTTCTTTGAATCTGAACGTAAGCGGGTGCGCGCCGAGCTTCTGGCGCGGTTTCGCAAGATGTGGTATGCGCTGATGCTGAAAAATGAAAGCCGCTCTTCGATGGAGTTTGACGAATTTTTCGCCGAAGACGTCGACAAATATGTGAAGGCGCATGAACCGGTTTTTACAACGATGCTGCAGAATCCGCAGGCAATAATTAATGCTTTTCACGTGGTCAGCCGCCACCCGGTGAGCGCCGGGCTGCAAGACAGGTATTTCATCATCGGCAACAGAGTCATCTTTAAACCCGTGCACGTTCTGCTCGAGCTGGTGCGGCGCGATATCTTCGCGCAGGTGCGCGCCGAACTGCCCTTTTTGTACCGTTACCCGTTGTTGCGCTGGCTCGCCGCCCTTTTTGGTTTTGTGAATGCACCGCCTGAACCCGCCGAAAAGCCAGAAGAACCGGGCGCCGTGCCCAATGTTGCAGGGCGTGAAACCGACTGGCACCGCACATTGCACATGGTCGAAACGCGGCTGATAGGTGAAAAGAGCACTTACGAGATGATTCAGAAATATGGCGATCTGTGGAACATAAAACTCGGCGAAGCGCGCCGGCAATTACAGGAAAGAGTTGACGGCGAAGTCACGCAACGGGCAAAAAGACTGTATTCGATGACGCGCAAACTGCCTGAAATTTCGCAGAGTTTTTTGAGTACTGAGATCGGTAACGCCGCGACACAACTGGTGCGCAAATATGGCAACGACACCGCAGATACCCGTGCACTCAACCAATATATTCAGCTGTCGCTCGTCGAACAATTGAAAACGATCCATGGCTGATGAACTGGCTCTCAAAGGCAAACTTTTGATCGCCAGTTCGGCGATTCTCGACGGCAGCTTCAACCGCAGCGTGGTACTGATCATCGATCACGACAGTCGCGGTTCGCTGGGCGTTGTGCTCAACCACCCGCTGCCCGGCGACGGCGGGCGCCGACACCCTCTCTATAAAGGTGGCCCAGTCGACCCCGACCAGCGGTCGCTCTTGCACAATGCAAGCGAACTTGCCAGCAGCAACGAGATAATCGATGGGGTGCATTTCGAGAGTTCAGATGATCTTCTGACCGAACTCGCGCAGACCGACCGTTCGTATCGCAGGTTTGCCGGTTACGCAGGTTGGGCGACAGGTCAGCTCGAATATGAGCTGCGCACACAAAGCTGGTTCGTGCTCGACGCGCGCGCCGATTTGATTTTTCACAACGACGGTTACGACCTTTGGCGCAAATGCCTCATCGAAAAAGGTGGTATATTTCGCTATTTCGCCAGCACGCACAAGAGCGTCATGCTGAACTGATCTGGCGGCGCTTCAGCAGCCACACCAGCGCATAACACCCCGTTGCCGAAAGCAAAGCGTTGACCGCCGCCGCTTTATAATTTTGCCGCAGTAACTCGCCCAGGGCAAAAAAAGCCGAATACGTGAGCAAAACCGACGATACAAAGGCCGCTATGTCTTGCCAGCCCCATTTCCCGGGCCTCACCTTTTCACTGAATTTCTGCCATGTCTCTTTCTCGGGGGCGCGCATAAAAAGCGTGAAAGCGACCCAGACAAAACTCGTGCCGACAGCGACAACGCAGAGCTTCAGCTCTTGGGCGAGATCGACGCCAATGAGGGCGACTGAGAAGACGAGCGATGCGCACATCGCGCTGATTTCACTGGCGGCGCGCATGCGAGGCCAATACCAGCGAATGAGGTAAACGGGGCCCGTGCCGGCCGAGAGCATCAAGATGAGCTCCCACCCTTGTCTGACTGACTGCATCATCCGCGACACAACAATCGCGCCGATCGCGAGTACCACAATTGCCAGCCGCGAGGCAATAATTTCGCCGCGGCGGCTGCGCGGCTCAAAGCGGCTGCCTGGCAGCAGATCGCTGACCAAATACGCTGCGCCCCAGTTGAGGTGTGTGGCGATCGTCGACATAAACGCCGCGAGAAAAGCCGCGACCATGAGCCCTTTCAGCCCCGCTGGCAGCCATGCCGCGATGGCACGCGGAAACATCAGCTCGTGATCGGCCGCCTGCGGCAATGCCACCGCCGCGGCAATGGCGGTGATAATCCACGGCCAGGGCCTCACGACAAAATGCAAAATGTTAAACAGAATTGATGCCCCGACTGCGTGGTTTTCATTTTTGGTGGAGAGCAAACGTTGAACGACATAACCGCCGCCACCGGGCTCAAACCCAGGGTACCACGACGCCCACCACTGTACGCCCAGCCACACTACCACGACATAAACCGGCCCGGTAAAATACCATGGATATATCGCCGTATGCCCCGCCGGTAGCTGCGTTGCCGCTTTGGCCCACATGTTCGCCAAGCCACCGGCTTCGCCCACCGAAATGAAAGCCAGCACGATGCAGCCGACCATCGCAATGAAGAACTGCAGCACATCGGTGACGACGACTCCCCAGAGGCCTGAAAAGACGATATAGAGCACCGTAACGGCATAGAGTGCCGCGAGCATCACCCACGGCGGATAATCGAGAAAAACTCCCAATACTTTCGCCATGCCGGTCGTCACCCAGCCCATAATGATCAGGTTTACCGGCAGGGCAAGATAGAGCGCGCGAAACTTGCGCAAAAATATTGCGCTTTTACCCGAATAGCGTAACGTTGCGAACTCCGCATCGGTCATCGCATTCGAACGGCGCCAGAGTCGTGCATAGACAACGGCGGTCAGCAACCCAGAGGGTATGAGAGAAAGCCACAGAAAGTTGCCGGCGATGCCCTGCCCTAAGGTAATGCCTGTCAC
>JAKQXK010000198.1 GCA_029561505.1 Spirochaetota bacterium
CAAAGCCGGGGTGCCGCGCGCGCTGAAACCCGTAGCTGAAGAGAATATTCCCGATTGGCTGCGCCGTCAAGAGGCCGACGAAGAGCAGCTCGCGAAGTTCCCCAAAGAAGAGCGCTATACCCGTGAAATGTCGGCTAAGCAGGTGATGCACCGTCTCGCCGGCACTTGGACATACTGGGGTTACAAACATAATTATTTTTCAACGGAAGAAGATGCACGCGCATTTTACGATGAACTCACATATATGCTCATGAACCAAATGGCTGCGCCGAATTCGCCGCAGTGGTTCAATACAGGCCTGCACTGGGCCTATGGCGTTGACGGCCCCTCGCAAGGGCACTTCTACGTCGACCCGGTTACGGGAAAACTCGTAAAGTCAAAGTCATCTTACGAACATCCGCAGCCGCATGCGTGCTTTATTCAGGCAGTTGACGATGACCTCGTCAACGCCGGCGGCATCATGGATCTCTGGGTGCGCGAGGCACGTCTCTTTAAATATGGTTCGGGCACTGGTTCAAACTTTTCTGCGCTGCGCGGCGAAAACGAGCGCCTCTCAGGCGGTGGCAAAAGTTCGGGCCTCATGAGCTTTTTGAAAATCGGCGACACTGCGGCCGGTGCGATCAAATCGGGTGGTACCACGCGCCGCGCGGCAAAAATGGTCTGCCTCGACATCGATCACCCCGACGTTGAGCAGTTCATCGACTGGAAAGTCACAGAAGAAGCCAAAGTAGCAAGTTTAGTCGCAGGTTCGAAGGCAATCCGCAAGGTGATCACCGAAGTTTTCGCAGCGGTCAATGGCTGCGTCAAACAGCCTTCGCTGCTCGACCCAAAACAGAATAAGAATCTTGCGCTGGCTCTGAAAAAGGCCCGTGCGGCGAACGTGCCAGACAGCTACGTGCAGAGAATTATCCACCTTGCGCGCCAGGGGTTCACCGAAATCGATTTCGAAGAATACGATACAGACTGGACTTCAAAGGCATACCTTACGGTTGCAGGCCAGAACTCAAACAACTCGCTGCGTCTGTCAAACGCGTTTCTGAAAGCTGTTGAAGAGAACAAAGACTGGGAACTCGTACGCCGCATCGACGGCAAAGTGCATAAGACTATCCCTGCGCGCGATCTTTTTGATCGCCTGTCATATGCAGCTTGGTCATGCGCAGACCCAGGTCTGCAGTTTGATACCACCATCAACGAATGGCACACCTGCCCTGAAGACGGCCGCATCAATGCGTCGAACCCGTGCAGCGAATACATGTTTCTCGACGACACTGCGTGCAATCTCGCGTCACTCAACATGATGAAATTCTACGATGCAGACAAAAACCGTCTCGACGTAGAAGCCTATAAGCATGCGATTCGCGTGTGGACAGTGGTGCTCGAAATTTCTGTGCTCATGGCGCAGTTTCCTTCGCAGCGTATCGCCGAACTGTCATATAAGTTTCGCACTCTCGGTCTCGGTTACGCCAACCTCGGCACCTGGCTCATGGTTTCGGGCATTCCGTACAATTCGGCTCAGGCAAATGCCATCACCGGTGCGGTAACGGCGATTTTGACAGGGGTCAGCTACAAGACCTCGGCCGAGCTGGCGTCTGAACTCGGTGCTTTTCCTGGTTACGAAAAGAACCGCGAGCACATGCTGCGCGTGATTCGCAACCACCGCCGCGCCGCGTACAACAGTCCTGACAGCGAATACGAAGGCCTCAGCATTTTTCCAACGGGCATTAATGGCAAGTATTGCCCTGAATACCTGATGAAAGACGCAAAAACCGCATGGGACGATGCGCTCGCACTCGGCGAGAAGCATGGCTACCGCAATGCACAGACCACAGTCATTGCCCCAACGGGTACGATCGGCCTGTTGATGGATTGCGACACGACGGGTATCGAACCTGATTTTGCGCTCGTGAAGTTCAAGAAGCTCGCGGGCGGTGGTTATTTCAAGATCATCAATAAGTCGGTACCGCAGGCTCTCGAGCATCTCGGCTACGGCAAAGACCAGATTTCAAAAATTATCGAATACGTCGTGGGCAGCGCAACCTTTTCAGGAGCTCCCCATGTTAACCGTGAGAGCCTGAAGTTAAGAGGTTTTACGGATGAAGTGCTCGATACCGTCGAAGAATCGCTGCCAACGGCGTTCGATATCAACTATGTCTTCAACCGCTATGTTATCGGTGAGTCATTCTTGCTTAACCAGCTGAAGATTCCGAAAGAAGTTTTCGAACGCCCTGATTTTAACCTGTTGCACCACCTCGGTTTTACGGGCGAACAGGTGATGCAGGCAAACGAAGCGATCTGCGGCACGATGATGATCGAAGGCGCGCCGTTTCTCAAAGACGAGCACTTGCCGGTATTTGATTGCGCGAACAAATGCGGCCGCAGGGGTAAACGCTTTATTCCCTATCAGGCGCACCTCAACGTCATGGCAGCGGCGCAGCCATTTATCAGCGGCGCAATTTCGAAGACGATCAACATGCCTTATGAGGCAACGGTCGAAGACGTTAAACAGGCATACGTCGCTTCGTGGAAACTCATGATTAAAGCGAACGCGCTCTATCGCGACGGTTCGAAACTTTCGCAGCCGCTTTCAAGCGTCAGCGAGAATATTTTCGAGAACCTCGAAGAAGCTGAAGTTGAAGAACTCGTGTCAGCACCGGCGGCGCTCAAGGCGCAGCAGGTTGCTGAAAAGATCGTAGAGAAAATTATCGTGCGCCAGATGGCCGAACGCCGCCGTCTGCCGGGCCGTCGCTCGGGTTATACACAAAAAGCGGTGATCGGTGGCCATAAAGTCTACCTGCGCACCGGCGAATACGAAGACGGTTCACTCGGCGAAATCTTTCTCGATATGCACAAAGAAGGCGCGGCTTTCCGTTCACTCATGAACGGTTTTGCGATTGCGGTTTCTCTTGGCCTGCAATATGGCGTGCCGCTCGAAGAATTCGTCGAAGCGTTTGTCTTCACCAAGTTCGAGCCCAACGGAGTGGTGCAGGGGCATGACCGCGTCAAGATGGCGACGTCTGTCATGGACTTCATTTTCCGCGAATTGGCAATAACTTACCTCGATCGTAACGATCTGGCGCATGTATCGCCCGAAGCGCTTGTGGTTGATCAGACGACAACTAAAGGCGAGGTGATCGGTGAAGAAGAGCTGACCGACCTTGTAGAACCAGTCGGCAAGTCTGCAGAACCTGCAATCAGCGTGGGTAAAACCACAACGCGTTCAGGTCTTCAGGTAAAAGTGAGCGCAAACCAGATTCAAGAAGCGCGCATCAAGGGTTACGAAGGCACTTCATGCCCCGAATGCAGCTCAATGACTCTTGTTCGCAACGGCTCATGCCTGAAGTGTGAAACGTGTGGAGCGACAACAGGTTGCTCATAGCAACCTGTTGTCGCGTATGCGGCCTTGCAGATTTTCCGCCTGCGACTGGCAAGCCGGGATTTGTATATTCTATCCTGATATAAATTCACACAGATACGCCGCGTCAGCGGCTATTTTGAGCTGAAACTTAGAATTCGCCGGAACTTCGAACTTGCTGCCTGCAGCAAAGGTCTGCCATGAAGCGCCGGGAAGCTGCACGTCCATGCTGCCTGCAACGACAGTCATGATTTCTTTGAGCCCGGTGTTGAATTCATATTCACCCGCAGCCATAACTCCGCAAGTGGCCTTATTGCCTGCAACCGAGAGTGTCAGAGATTTTACTTTTCCGTCGAAATATTCGTTTACGTTAATCATGGGTTAAAGTCGAAATTTGCGACAGAGCGTCGCGTCGTCTTCGTCGGCCGAAAACACGACGGCACGGGGCATTAAGTGCCGGTGCGGCGAAAAAGCAGATAAAACAGGTCTTCGACTCTTTCTTGATGGCGAATCGTTCGCGGTTCCATAATCAGCGCCTGCCCGGCCTTAACGTGAGCAGGCGAAAGGGGCTTCGAAGCTGCCACCGAAGCGCGCGAGAACTCAATCAGTTTACCATGTACGTCATTTTGCATAAGTTTGCCCAACGGCCTGCCGGGTATAAGGTCAGGCCTGTTTTATTATCGGCACAGAGGGCGCATTGCGCGACTACTTTTTTGAAGCATCAGGGCAGAAGAGCGGGATAAACCGAATTAGCGCGGCTTCGTGCTGTTCTGAGGCGTCACACCCATTTCGGCGACGAAGGCCTCGAACTCATTGCGCTTGCCGGTATTAATGTAACCGTAATTATCAAAGTGGTGAAAGAAAAAATTATAGTTGTTCACGACCAATTTGCGGTTAATCAGGTTAATCAGCCGTGATTGTACGCGGTCGAAATCGCGCTGTTTATCGGGTTCGGGCTTATTGAAGTAATCGTCGATTGTCTGTTGCTTAAAATCGTCTTTATCTGCGTAGGGTGTCTGGCTTTCAATGATCGCCAGAAACGCATAACGTTTCGCCTGGCGCGCATATTTGATTGCATCGATATAGAACCAGATCTTGGTCGAGTAGAGGTGTTTGTTATGGTTAAAACCTTTGCCTTCGTAAATTTCTGAGACTTTCAGATCACGGTAGCCCAGGCGCATAAAGTGGGCTGCACGCACATCTTTTGTTTCGATGATCATTGCCGAATTGCGTTCG
Source organism: Spirochaetota bacterium (assembly GCA_029561505.1). Lineage (GTDB taxonomy): Bacteria > Spirochaetota > Leptospiria > Turneriellales > Turneriellaceae > Turneriella. The sequence goes on from JAKQXK010000198.1 coordinate 4,589, forward strand.
AGCAGCTCGCGCGTGTCTTTCTGGTAATAGTCATTCAGCACACCGAGATAAAGGTCTTTGAGAATATTCTGCGACTCTCTGATATGCGCGTGCGTTTCTTTGTAATGGCCCGACAGGTATTCTTTGTGCGCCTTGTAGTGTTCAAGCGCTGCGGCCCTGAAAATTTTCAGGTGTTCGGCCTCAGCAAAATTCGATATACCCGAATTGACAAAGTCGATAAAGTGTTTGTTCTCACCGAGAATTTTTTCGCAGAACGCGCGGTCGGGTGAGTTGGCGCCGGTTTGCGCGACGCAGAACAGTAACGCGGAGGCGACAATATATTTCGCAAAAAACTTCATATCAAAACGCAGCGAGCAGAATCGATTCGATCTCATTGCGCGTGAGCATACGCGGTGCATTTTCAAGATGAGGAAAAACCGACGCAAGACGTGAGATATCCTCAAGTTCATGCTTTTTTACATCGAATTCAGAGAGCCGCGTCGGCAGGTTAACCTCTAGAAACAGGCGGCGTACACCTTCGACCGCCTTAATCGCCGCTTCAATCACCGAAATATCTTTCACATCTTCGCCGAGCGCACGTGCGATGTTGATATACTGCGCCGGTGCGGCGGTCAGATAATATTCCATAACGTGTGGCAGAATCAGCGAAAGCGCGTCGCAGAAGTTGACTTTGTCGTGCGCATTGAGTGCATTGGCGACTGAAAACGCCACGCCGACGGGCGAAGACACAGCCGAAATGGAGATCATTGCCGACGACCACAGCATCGTGGTGATGAGCTTGTCGTTTTTTGGGTCTTTGTAGAGTTGCGGTATGTTGCGGCGTAAAAGTTCAATCGCGCGAAGAGCGAGCGCACTGGAGATCGGGTTAGACTTGGGTGAGAGCTGGCTTTCAATAGCGTAAGCGAGCGTCGCACCACCGAGGCGGGCTGCGCTGTCAGAAGTGAGGTGTTCGCATACCTTCGGGTCATAGAAAGTCGCAACCGGAAACAGCAGCTCGTGTTCAAAATATTTCTTGTGGCCGTCAGCGGCATCGCGAATGGTAAAACTCGGTGACAGTTCTTCGCCCAGCGACGGTTCGACGGGCACCGTGATCAGGGGCAGGGGAGCATTCTTGATTTTGGCCCGGCCGTTAATTACGTCTGACGCAAAAACTGAATTGGTAACCAGAATCGAAACCAATTTGGCGGTCGCGAAGGTCTCCATTGAGCCAAAGGCGACGATTGCGTCGGCGTGCGCTTTTTTCGTGAAGTACGCCGCCGAGTCGACCTGATCGCTCGTCGGGTCTGCCGTCAGATCGTCGTACAATATGACGCCGTCTGAATGTTTGGTGAGGCCGTTCTTGAGCACGGTAAGCTCTGACGGATTTTTATTCTCAGATTTCAGATTCAGCAGCAGAATGCGCGTGCCGAACTGTTTGACGTAATTGCCTATTTTGAAAATCGAATCGCTCTCGAACTGTATGCGCGTCGGAATCGAGAACTGTGCCCAGCTTATGCCTTGCATACGGGCCTACAAAAAAAAGGCGGCTG
>JAKQXK010000200.1 GCA_029561505.1 Spirochaetota bacterium
TACATGGTCAAGAGCGGCCTCATCAAAGACCCGCACGTGAGCCACCTGCGGCTGACGAGCCATCTGCTGCTGGCGGCGTTGCTCTACGGCACATTGCTTTATACCGCATCGCAATTTCTCTACCCGCAGATTACAGCCCAAAAAAGCCGCGGCGGATTTCTCATCGTCATCGCGACATTTATTCTGCTCGGTAGCGGCGCGCTCGTTGCGGGACTCAAAGCCGGCAAGATTTATAACACATTTCCGCTTATGAACGGCAGTTATTTTCCCCCGGGTGTCGAATGGCAGACACCGCTGATCGGCAACTTCTTCAACAACGCCGCGCTGGTGCAGTTTATTCACCGCAACCTCGCGTACGCTGTCGGAGTCATCATCGCCGTGCAGCTCTACAGGCGACGTGGCGAAATTCGCGAGACTGGTTTGAGGCACCCGTTGCTGGTGTTGCTTGCTATTTATATTGTGCAGGTGCTTTTGGGTGCGCTGACGCTACTCAATGCGGTGCCGGTCTGGCTCGGCGCATGGCACCAGGCGAATGCCATGCTGCTGTTTACCGCGGCTCTCTACGAGTTCTATTTTTCCCCCGAATTTATTCGGGGGAAAAACGAGAGCCGAGAACCTGAGAACTGAATCTTCTTTACGCAAAGATTTCTGCTCCCGATGAGTGCGCCTTGGCGATAAAATCCACAATCTTCAAAGCCGATCTGCAAGTGAACGATACAGATCGCGATTATTACGAAATGCACAAGCTGACGCTTGCGCGGCACCCTTCAGAAACCGACGAGCGCCTGATGTTGCGCCTGCTCGCCTTCGCCATGCATGCGGACGCACAACTTGAATTCGCAGGGTCAATCAGCACCGAAGAAACGCCGGCGCTCTGGAAAAAAAATCTGTCGGGTGAAATCCAGGATTGGATAGAACTCGGCCAACCCGATGAGAAGCGTATCAGAAAGGCCTGCGGCCGATCGCGGCAGGTCTACGTTTATTGTTATAACAGCCAGAAGGCGAAACCCTGGTGGCAGGGAATAAAGTCTTCCTTTGACCGCTTCGACAACCTGAAGGTGATTTTTCTTTCCGATGAACCACTAAAGGCGCTCGCGGCGATGGCTGAACGTACCATGCAGCTGACCTGCCTCGTTCAAGACGCAGAAATCACAATTTCTGACCCTGATCACGAGGCGACGATAATCCCTGAGGTCTGGCTCGAAGCAAAAGGGAACGTCCGCAACAAAAGCTAAAAGGCCCACTGATCAAGACTTGTTACTGAGCCGATAGGTCTTACCCTCGGCAATCACGATATTTTTCGCCACGAGCTGGTTGAACACCCGACTGACCGATTCAGGCGTCAGATCAAGCAGGGCAGCGATTTGGTTCTTCGGAACTTCGAGTACCACCGGTCGTTCGTCGGCGCCCATCGATTTCAGGTAATCGACGATGCGCTGTTCGGCGTTCTTTAGCGTCAGGTTTTCAATCTTTTCTTTCAGCCTGGGCATTAGCTTCACGCTCTTGCCCAGAAAAAAATTTTTGATCGTTTCATCGGTTGCAATGAGTTTTTTTAACCGGTCATACTCGAAGGCAATGAGACATCCTTCATGGATCGCGGCACACGATGCAGGGTAATGCCCGTCAAGAAACAAGGGCCCGCCGGCAATCAGTTCACCTTCGCGAAAGATATGCATGATGGCTTCTTTGCCTTCGTCGCCCATCATGAAAATTTTGAAATGGCCTTCGACCACCAAAAACGGCCCTTTGTAGGTATCACCCTCACGAAAAACACTCTGCTGCTTTTCAAAGCGCACATAATGCGAGACAGACCGCAGAAGTTCAGCCTTGTCCTGTGGTAAATCGCGCAAATCAATAGAAGTCATGGCTGCTACAGCGGCAATAGCCCGTGCGCGGCACAATCAGGCAAACATTAAAAGGGCAGGCAGACTTGATACAAATCAATGCGGAGCATCCCAAGATATGCTAACTATTAACCAGTCTGATGGCCTTCAAGGGATTAACCCAAGCCGTCAGGACGCCAGCGGGCCCATATAAGCTGCTGG
>JAKQXK010000216.1 GCA_029561505.1 Spirochaetota bacterium
TAATTGGCGCCTTTGAATATTCGTTCTTCGGCACGCGGTAGAGTACAAATTGCGTCTTCAGCATCTTGTTCACTTTTGCGTCGGGCAAAACTTTCTTTTCGAGTTGCACGCAGGCACCGCAGCGACTGGGGTCTGAGATGAGGGCAAAGACGTTCTGGTTCTTGAGTTTCGCAGCCTCGAGCGCGCTCGCATGAGAATTGACCCACGGCAGGCTTGAGTCGGGCAGATCGCGCGTCTGAACCTGTGGCCCGCTGATGGTGACGCGCAGCGGGCGTTCAATGGTGACAGGCATATAGCAGATGCCGACCTCGCCCTCTTCGCAGATCTGCACGCGCAGTGCGAGCGACAGGGTGTGCGACTCACCAAATTCATTCATCGCAAGCTCTGAAAGCTCGAGCGTGAACCTGCCTTTCTGCCGCAAGACGAACTCATCGCCGACGCGCACGCCGCGCGGGCGGCCCTTTTCGCTGATCTGAAACCCCGACGCTGCTGAGACGCTGAACTGTACCGGCAGCGCTTTGCCTTTGGCGTTTGCGTGTTTCAGATAAACATGATGGTTCGCGGGAACCTCAACGCTGACCACAAATTCAGTCGAGCGACCCGCGCTGATCTGCACTTCACCCGGAACCGCGATCACGATTTTATCGGCCGGATGCTCAGTCGCGCCGAGAGCCCCGGCGAACAGCATCATGAGGCAAAGAAAGCTACGTGTATTGAACATTATCAAACGAACATTGCACTATCTGAGAGGTAAAGCGCAATTGTCATCGCCACCCTGGCGGCATGCCAGAACAGATTTGCCGACTCAAGAACACTTACAAAAGAGGATCAAACCCCAATATGAGCACAGAACACAACGGCTGGTATAACAAAATTTTCTCTGCTGCCTATGACCCGTTCATGAGCGTCGTCGAAAAAAATGCGCTGAGTGGTCGGCGCCGCGCGCTGCTGTCAGGCCTCACGGGCAAAATTCTCGAGCTCGGTTGCGGTACGGGTATAAACTTCGAATTCTACGGCGCCGGGGCCGAAGTGCTCGCGCTCGAACCTTCTGATGCGATGCGCGCGCAGGCCGAGACACGACTCGGTCAGAACACTTTCGCCGCGCGCATTCAAACCCGCCCTTGGCTGCTCGAAGACGAACGCCTGGGCAGCGAAGTGAAACCTGGCTCACTCGACGCAATCATCTGCACACTCGTGCTGTGCACCGTGGCCGACCCTGCGGCGACAGTCTCGCGTTTGAAAACTCTCTTAAAGCCGGGCGGCCAGCTGATCGCGCTTGAACATGTGCGAGCCAAAACCGGCGCCGGCCAATGGGTACAGAACGTTATGAATCCCCTTTGGCGGCACATGGCCGAGGGCTGCCAGCTCAACCGTGACACGCACGCGACCATCGAAGCGGCGGGGTTTCGCGCAGCGAACAAAGAAGATTTTGATTACGGCCTGCCGTTTATGGCAGGTGTCTATCTGGTGTGAAATAAGGCAGCTTCTGGCAGGTTCCTTTTTAGGAACCCGCTAGAAATCCAGCTGTTGTTTGGCGTCTTCGTAACCGAGCAATAACAGGTCTTCGGCCTGCGTTCTTGAAAAGTTCAACATCGATGCGACGCCGAGCATGCGCTTTGGCGCCACGGTGAGAATTTTGGTTTCACCTGAAACAATGCGAGGTCGAATCATGCTCTGCAGTGTACCGAGAATGCCCTGCTCACGCAGCTCTTCATGCATACGCTTCTCTGCATAAATGCCCGCCATAAACGACTGATAAGAACCCAAAAGAGACTGCTCGAGCATCAGTTCGGCGATTCCTTTTCTGTTCTTGGGAATCGCCATCGTCGTGCCACCGACAGGCGAAAGCAGCACAACAACGATCTCGCGTGAACCGCGTCGCAGAGCCGGCAAGATGGGGGTATTTGCCATAATTCCGCCATCCCAATGTGGTTCGCCCTGAACATTCTGCCAGGGAAAAAGCAGCGGAATCGCGCTCGAGGCCATAATTTCATCGACGCCTATCTCTTTATTGGTAAAGAACCGCAACTCAGAGCGCAGCATGTTGACCGCACAGATCGCCACTTCGATATCGCTTTCGCCGAGGCTGCGTAAGTCGATATTATTCGACAGAAATTTTCTGAGCGGAGCCGTGTCGAGCACGGCTGAATATCCGCTTCGCGAAATAAATTGCCAGATTTTTCTCCATAACGAAAAGGCAAATACATTATCGCGCGCAATGTTCAGCCAGAAGGTCTGTAGCTTGCGCGCGTCGAACCCCGACGCGATGGCGCAGGCGTTGATGGCCCCGACAGATGTGCCGCTGATCAGGTCGGGCTTCCAGTCTATTTCTGAAAGATAGCGGTAGACGCCGGCCTGGTAGGCGCCGCGCGCGCCACCCCCTGAAAGAATCAATGCCCG
>JAKQXK010000230.1 GCA_029561505.1 Spirochaetota bacterium
CACCAAGTCAGACAGTGAGATGTTCAACGGCATCAACGTGCTCGCGAACAAGATCGCCGAATCGATGGCGCGCGAATTGCCGATGTTCGATGCCGCTGAGGCCGAACGCCGCAATGCCGAAGCAAACCGCAACAAGGCCGAAGAGCGTGATTGGGAGATACAACTCTTCGCCGGTGCACCCCTGCTGCACCCGCTCTACAGCAGCGACGGCACGATCACCTACGCAAAAGGATTTCCCGTGCAGAAGCTCACCGGCTATTCTGTCGGCGCCACCGTTTTGAACAGTTCGCTGCCGCGCAAAATCTATTTTCTGCCCAAAGAATCTCGCTTTGGTCTGCAGACAAAGTTGACGCTGCTTTCGGGCACGGCCGACGCCGTCGATACAAACGGCGCTCTGATCGTTTCAAATGCGCCGCTTAACGGCGTGTTTGTCTCAAGCCATTTGATGTTTGGTGTACCCTATTTTCAGTGGCGAAAGTTTGCCGCCTTCGCAGATTTAGGTTTGGGCGCCGTCTACACGAACGTCACAAATAGCGGCACGAAAATCTTCTTGAGCGTGCAGCCGAGCGTGGTCGTCGGCACTTCGGCAGCCTGGCATTTTTCGTACTGGAGCCTGGGTTTGAGCTACAGCGCACAAGTGGCATTTTTTTCGCAGAGCCAGGCATTTATGCAGCATGATTTTTGGATTTATGCAGGTGTGAGACTATGATAGCGAAATTCAAGACGCTATTGCTTGTGCCGCTCTTCGCCTCGTGCACGGCGATCAACCAGCAAGACGCGTTTCTCGACAGCCTGCCGAGACCAGTAGACAATGTAGTCTTCAAAGATGATTTTGATAATGGTCTTGGCAAATGGATTCAGACCTCAGGTACCTGGACGACATCGACACCTGCTATGAGCGGCCTGGCATTGCAGAGCCCTTCAAGCGCGACGGCCGCCACGTTCAACGTCTCGACGGCAGTAACGCTTGACCTGACAGGAAAATCCGGTTGTGTCCTGGAATATGACACGCAATTTCTGCTCAAGGGTGTAGTAGGTGTCTCAGCAAATGTACAGTTTGGCTCAACAGTCGTTGGGACGTTTAAGGATACGAGCGGCACATCCGATATCTCGAGCGCGACCAGTTTTGTACGCAGAAAAGCTGTCTTACCGGCGAACGGCAATGGGCGCCTTTCATTCGTCTCAAGCGTGACAAACAACACCACTGGTTTCGCAGATTGGCGCATCGACAATGTCGTTGTTAAATGCAACGATAGAGCTTCGACCGCAACAACGGTACTCGATGAAAATCTGAATGTCTCTGCGGCAAACTGGTCTTTGAATAGCCTTTGGACTTTCAATGCCACCGCCGGGTTAGGTGGTACGGGCGGCCTCGTGACCATCAGTGGTGGTGGCAACGCGCACCAGGGAACAAGTAGCGCTACATATATACCCTCGATTGGCCTTTCTGGCAGTTTTGGCTGTGAATTGCAGATGTTCTACAACCATGCGAACAGCGCGGCCGAGAACTGTCTGGCGATCCACTGGAATAGCAATCGCATTTGGGCGCAGTGTGGTACCGGTACTGCCGGCACGTTGCGGCTCTTGCTGACCGCGAACGAAGACACGACGGGAAACACCTTGCAATTTCGCTGTATCGATGCGAACGGTGCGCTCGGCGGCAATAACACCTGCACCGTTGACCAGCTGACCCTTACCTGCCAGCAGTAATCACGCCTCGAGCCATATCGTCACCGGGCCGTCATTGACCAGGCTCACCTGCATGTCTGCAGCGAAGCGGCCAGTCTTGATTTCTTTGCCTAGTATCTTGCCGAGGTCGGCGACGAAAAGTTCGTAGAGGGGGATTGCCAATTGAGGCTTCGCGGCAGCGACGAACGACGGCCGGTTGCCCTTCTGCGTATCGGCCATGAGAGTGAACTGCGACACAACCAATACTTCGCCCTTAATATCGGC
>JAKQXK010000239.1 GCA_029561505.1 Spirochaetota bacterium
GATCGGCGGCGCGCGCGTCACGCTCAACTGCGCCTTTTCTGCCTTATCGCTTACCGACGTCACCGATGCCGTTATTAGCCGCGCACGATCGGGAGTTCAGGTAAAGATCGCGTTCGACGGCGACGTGCGCACGAACGACCCTGGTTCGCTCGCGCTTCAGGCAAGCGGAGCCTTCACCATCGTCACGGTGCCGCTCGACGGCACGCAGAGCCAGCTGCTCTATGGTAACACGGGCGCGGGGGTGATGCGCCACAACTATTGCCTCGCCGATGAGCGTTATATCTATCTTTCAACCGCGCCGCCCGACGCGACGCAGATGACAACGACGCCGAACGTTGCGATCAAAGTGGGCACACCACAGTTTGGCCTTGCCCGCGATTTTTTGCGCGAGTCGAACATGTTTTCACAGCTGCTGTTCGGCAACGGCAAAGCAAAAACAGACTTCACGACGAAATTCACCGCGCGCGATCAGGTCATCGGCGCATTTTGGGGCCCGCAAGAAAGTCCGCTGAATGTGCTGGCCGTCGAACTTTCTGAAGCCACGAGTCGTGTGGATTTTTACTCAACCGCATTCTTGACCACAAATTCGAGCAACGCGAACCTTGACGTGCCCAAAACGCTCGATCGCCTCGAAGAGGCGAAGGGTCTGCCGCTCGGTAAATATTTTTCGAGCCAGGCTCTGTTCGATTCTTCATCACAGGCATATACACTCTCAAACCCGGCGCAATACGTGAACAGCAATGTGCGCGTCGGTGCCAACATCTTCGTCGTCGACAGAGGATTAACCTCTGCCAAAGCCTTCATTTACACTGGCTCGCTGCGCTCGCAGGCCAACTCGTCTGACGACAGCGTACTCATCGAACTACGCGGCAAGAATGTGGCAGACCTGGTCGCTGCATACCTCGACCGCATCGGCGCGGTCTCGGTGGTGGCGAGCAATACCGGTGATACCTCGGTTGCAGGCGCCGTGGTGCTGAACGAAATCAACTGGGCCGGGTCTTACTCGAACGCGCAATCTTCAGATGATGACGACGAATTCGTCGAGCTGTACAACACTACAACCTCTGCAGTTAATATCAGCGGCTGGGGTTTTATTTGCACAACGAACGGAACCGCAGTGAACGGCTATTTTGTGATGCCTGCTGGGGCGGTTATTCCTGCGGGAGGCTACTTCACGATTGCGCGAAAAAACAGCGGAGCGTTTCCGCAGGCGACGTATTTCACTTCATTCGGCAGCTCGGGCATCACAAACTCGTCTGTGCAGTGTAAACTCACGAACGGCCCGGCGACGCCGGGTGCAACTCCCGCTGACTATGCCTCGCTGCCGGGCACGATTATCGATACAGCCGGTGATGCTGCGACACCTTTCAGTGGCTCTGGTAACATCATGGGCACCAACGACAGCACGGGTAAAATCCGCCGCAGCATGGAACGCAAGTTTCCCATTGCGGCCGGCAATGTGCTGACCAGCTGGCAATCGAACTTCAACGCGACAGCGCAGAACACGCAGATCGACTCGCAGTTTAACCAGCGCACATTCGGCACGCCCGGGGCTGCGACCTCGGTGCCCGTGCCTTCGGTCACTCTCAACCGTTCGCTCTATTTTACCACCTCGGCGACGCACCCGAATGGCGTTGCGAAGATCACCGCGGTCAACACAGCGGCCAATACCAATATCTCGACATTGCAAGAGATCACGGTGATTGCGAGTTCGACGAGCGATGCCACGGGCATCACGCTGACACTCAGAGAAACTGGCACCAACACGGGAATCTTCAGCTCGAGCACCTTCGGCACCAATTTGAACTTCACCCCCGGCGCGAGTGCGGGCAACCAATTGCAGGTGGCATCGG
>JAKQXK010000249.1 GCA_029561505.1 Spirochaetota bacterium
GGGGCAGACGAAAAAGTGATGTCAGAAGCCCTTCAGAGGGCCGCGTCAAAGCTGCCTATCAAGACGAAAATAGTCAAGCGGGCTAAATAAGTCATGTTGTTTGACGGTATGTTTCAAAATCAAAATATGGACTTCTCCCATGGCTAAAGCAGACAAGAAAAAAGCAGGTAAAAAGGTGAATTTCGCCGAGCTCACCGACGCTGAGCTCTCGCGCTATCATCTCGATTTTCGCAAAGAGCTGCAAGAAATTCGGTTCAGCATGGTGACATCATCATACCCGAACAATGCCCGTGTCGGCACGCTTAAAAAAGATATCGCGCGCATTCTAACCGTGCAGAACCAAAGAAAAGGACAGGCAGTTAAAGCATGAGCGAAGTAAAAAAAGCCAAAAAAACGGTACAAGGCCTGGTTGTCTCAGCCAAAACCGAGAAGACTATCGTTGTCCAGGTGGCGTTTCGTAAACAAGACGCACACTTTAAGAAGACAATTCGCCAGAGCAAAAAGGTAATGGCGCACGATGAGAAAAAAGAAGCCCGCGAGGGTGACACAGTAATTATTGAAGAGTCGCGTCCACACTCAAAGCGCAAGCGCTACGAATTGCAGAAGATTGTGACGCGCAAGGCAGAAGAGCTGCCAAAAGTCGGCTAATCACCAAGGAAATATAAGAGGCCCCTATGCTACAGATGCTCTCATGGTTAAAAGTCGCCGACAATACAGGTGCACGTCAGGTTCAGGTTATTAAGGTGCTTGGCGGCTCAAAGAAGCGCTATGCCGGCGTTGGTGATATCATTGTCGTGGCCGTAAAGACTGCCACGCCTGCCTACGGAATCAAAGATTCAGCCGGCAAAAAAGACCACAAGAAGCAGGTTCAGCGGGCGGTTATCGTGCGCACCAAAAAAGAGCTGCGACGCCCTGATGGTTCGTACATTCGGTTCGATGAAAACGCCTGCGCGCTGATTGATAACCAGAATAACCCAAAAGGTACTCGTATTTTCGGGCCGGTTGCACGCGAACTGCGAGATCGCCAGTTCATGAAGATTATTTCGCTGGCGCCCGAAGTTTTGTGAGGAACAATGAAAACTGCCGTTGAAAAAGTTAAGACCCGACTTAAAGTGAAAGACGAAGTTATCGTCATCGCGGGTAAGAATAAGAAATCGCGGGGCGAGATTCTGCGTATCGACCGTGAAAAGAAACAGGTCGTCGTGAAAGGTGTGAACCTGCGCAAGCGGTTTGCGCGACCTACGCAAGAGAACCCAAAGGGTGGCATTGTAGAGATTGAAATGCCGATCGCGCTCTCAAATGTGCAATACTACGATTCTAAAGAGAAGAAACCGTCGCGAATCGCTTACGGTGCGGACAAAGCGGGTGCAAAGACACGCCTTTCAACCGCGTCGGGTCGCAAGAGGTCACTGGATTAATCATGGCAGCAACCACACATAAAAAAGAAAGCCCGCGGCTGCGCAAGCTGTACAGCGAGAAGTACCGCGGCGAACTGAAGCAAGAATTGGGCGTCAGTTCGATTATGCAGGTTCCGGTTTTGAAAAAAATCGTACTCAACGTCGGCGCTGGCTTTGCGGTAGCTAACCCCAAGTCGCTCGACAAAGTTGTCGCAGAGATTGCGGCAATTACAGGGCAGGCGCCGGTCAAAACGCGGGCGAAAGAAGCGATTTCTAACTTCAAGCTGCGCGAGGGTCTGGCGATCGGCGTATCGGTAACCTTGCGTGGTGATCGTATGTTTGAATTTCTCGATCGCCTGACAAATATCGCATTACCACGAGTGCGCGACTTCAACGGATTAAGCCCGAAATCATTTGATGCCAGGGGCAACTACAGTCTCGGTATAAAAGAGCAGATCATTTTTCCAGAAATATCTTTCGACGACGTTGAACAGATTCATGGCATGGACGTGACTCTGGTAATACAGTCAGAGAGCCCTGAGCATTCAGCGAAATTGCTCGAAAAGTTTGGCTTTCCGCTGAAGAAGAAATAAACAGGAACCGGTTATGGCAAAGAAATCAATGCTCATTAAGTCGCAACGTAAACCAAAGTTTACCGCGCGCAAATACAATCGCTGCCCGCTTTGCGGTCGCGCGCACGGCTACATGCGACGGTTTGAAATGTGCCGAATCTGTTTTCGTGAAAATGCAATGCGCGGTCTGATACCGGGCGTTAGCAAATCATCGTGGTGAGAAGAATATGACAAGTGATTTAATAGCTGATATGTTAACGCGCCTGCGAAACGC
>JAKQXK010000267.1 GCA_029561505.1 Spirochaetota bacterium
TCACCTTTGAGCCCGCCATCGTGAACTCAATATTTCCCTCATGGACAAACAAAAAGGCGGCAGTCGGCGAGCTGTGCTGCGCGAGTCTTTGACCCGCCATGAAGCCCAACCCAACCACCTTAAAACCTTCGGTAAATAACACCGTGCTCGACTTGGCCTCTGTCTTCATCACGATTCTGTCGTGAATTGATTCTACTTTATTCATAATGATCTCCTCGAAATTCTATCCATCTTAAAAAGGACGAAAGCGATCGCTGCCCAGATTGCCGTTCTAAACACCATCGCGTAAACCGTGCGCATCTCGTAGGCGCCGCCGGAGACGATGTGCAGCCCCAGTGCGGCAAAGACGACGGCTGTAGCAACGGCGATAAAAGCTGCAATGCTAAAGGCCATTGCCGGTCGCAGCAGAATCGCCAGGGCGCAGACAACGTATAAAAAGCCCGCAATGAAGTTTGCCCAGAGCACAAAGAGCACATAGTTGCCTGCACCCGCCTTCGCCTGCGCGCTAAAGAAGAGCACGTCACCGCCGGCTTTGATGGTCGCTAGGCCAAATAGCAGCGCCACCGCCGCGAGAATGTAGCGCAGTACCGGTTTTGTACCACGTCCTGTTGTTTCTGTCTGTGTCATTTTTTCTCCTATGATACATCTGCGGGTTTTCTTTGAGAACCCTTTGGTATCTTGCCCAGGATTTTATGTCCCTGGCCTTTTTCTTCGAGTGTTTTGCCGTCGCGGATATTGTAGATACGTTTGAATGTCGGGATAATTTTTTCGTCGTGCGTCACCACGATGATGGCCGTTTCAAATTGAGCTGCCATCTGGTTCAAGATACCTATGACAGCCAATGCCCGTTCGCTGTCGAGCGGTGCAGTCGGTTCGTCGGCGAGAATCACCGGTGGCCGGTTGACAAGCGCGCGCGCGATCGAAACGCGCTGCTGTTCGCCGCCCGAAAGCTGCGACGGCATCGCCTTGGCCCGATGCGCAACATCGAGCGCTTTGAGTAATTCGAGTGCAAGTTTACGCGATTCAGAATTCGATTTTCCCGCGAGCATCGGTAAGAGCGCGACGTTATCAGTCACATCGAGAAACGGTATCAGATAAGGCGCCTGAAAAACAAAACCGATCTTGTCACGCCTGAGCGCGCGCAAGTCGGGAATTTTCCAGCCGTCGTCATAGATGACCTGATTACCGAGGGTCATTTGGCCGCCGCTCGGTTCAATAATCGCACCGAGGCATTTGAGCAGCGTGCTCTTGCCCGAACCGGAAGGGCCGATCAGCCCCACCACTTCACCGGGTGCTACCCGCATATCTACACCTTTCAGCGCATCGACGGCGGTTTCACCCGAACGGTAGCGCTTGCGGAGGGAGGAGATGAGGATGCCAGAGGACATGGATGTCCCGGGTTCGCGCTGCACACGCGTCGCGGTGAGCCTGTCGAACCGAGGCGCATCGGAACTCGACGCATTCATAGCAGGCTCCGGAATAATTCTCAAAAAAGCGAAAAGCCTCGTCGTTTGCGTGCGCAAACGACTGCTAAAGCGCGTCGTCGCCTGGGAACCAGGCGACTTTGCTGCTTTTCGCTTTTTTGGTTCCGGAAGCCTGCTGCCAGTTTCCTTTTTAAGGAAACTGTTACCCACCGATCGCCTCCCCAGGGTCGACTTTTAGCGCAACGCGAATGGCGATGAGGCTTGCGAGCGCGCAGATGACCAGCACCGCGATAAATCCGCGCAGCGAATCTTCGGGCAGCATCAGCACGTATTTGGGAAACACCGGTGCCCAGAAAGTCGAGGCCGTTTTGCCGACGACAAAGCCGATGACGCCGAGCCCGAGCGCCTGCTGCATGATCATCGAGGCGATCGTGATGTTTTTTGTACCGATGAGTTTGAGTACCGCAATCTCGCGGATTTTTCCCAGTGTGAGCGTATAGATAATAAAGGCGACAATCGCTGCGCTGACGATTGCAAGAATCGCGAGAAACATGCCAATCTGC
>JAKQXK010000394.1 GCA_029561505.1 Spirochaetota bacterium
TCGGTTTCAGGGCGAATTGCCGCGAGAATCAGCCGATGCTTCTGCAGAGCGGTTAATCCGGCAAATGCCGAATGCTTCATCTGCACACGATAATGCGTTTCACCGCTGAACCCATGCTGGTGAGACGCATGGCTTTCAGAATCGTCGAACAGCGAAATTGCAGCGCCTGGGAAGGCCGCCAGCAAAAGTTGCATTAACCGGTCATAACGGTTCATGGTGCCTTAACCGTGTTTGTATTCGGGCTGAAAAGGGGCATTCGCAGGCGAGTACCCTGGCAGCTCTACGGGCTGAACCGCGGCAAGTTCGGCGTTCAAGAGACTTGCGACTGCAAGGCGCACCCGCCGCATCAGCTGCGGCCTGCTGGAGCACGGCAACACATTTGTCATGAATTCGCGGTGCGACCTGCCTGCGCGGTATTCGGGCTGTTTCGGCGGCATTTTGAGAAACCAGGGAATGCGGCGCAGCGCAGCCGTGCTGTATACAAGGGTGCCGTGCAGCATCAGCCAGCCGCGTTTGCGGCATTGCGCGTTGCCAGAGAATTTGCGTACTTCGCCCCGCACGCCATACCCCAGATCAGAATAGCCACGTATCGCGACGCGGTCACCGATACCCGCGGCGATGGCGCCGAGCAGCCGTTCATAAGAAAGCGAAACGTTAAAAAGTTCGGGGTAAGCTTCAAGCGAAAGAAAAAACGCATAGTTCAGATTTCCCGGTGAGTGTGTCACGGTACCGCCGCCTGAAATGCGCCTGTAGACACAGGGCAGGCGTTTGTGCAAGAATACTTCTTCGTGCAGTTCAAGCGATTTGCCCAGCACAACCGCGTCATTGTTTTCGTAAAAAATCAAATAGGCCGTTTCTTCGGCTTTGGCGGCTCCAAAGAAGTTGTCTTCGAATGCGAGATTCACCGCGCATGAGCGCGAGGGTAAAACTGCAGTGACCAGCCTCACAGTTCTTAAGGGCCGTCGCTATTCTCGCCCACGCCCGTCAGGGGGCTTGCAGCGTTTTTATGTACCTTCTCGCCGCAACGGTGGCAGAACCGCGAATCGACGAAATGGTTTTGTTCACCGCAACGCGGGCAGACTAACTGGTTGCGGCTCTTGGCTTCGAGCATGAGTTTTGTCATCGATGCGCCGAGCACGCCTGTTGGCAAGGCGATGATGCCGATGCCAAAAATCATCAGAATACCTGCGATAATTTTTCCCGTAACCGTCGCCGGTACTATATCGCCATAACCTACCGTAGTCAGGGTGACAATCGACCACCACAGCGCATCTGTCATTTGACCGAACCGGTCGGGTTCGAGCGCGTGCATCAGCGACGCTGCCAGAATCAAGATGACGAAAATCACGAACATGAACGCCGCCAGCACCGCACGGTTCATCTTGAAGACTTCGACCAGCCTGTGCAGCGCTTCAGAGTAGCGCGCAAGCTTGATGATACGAAAGATTCTGAACAGTCGCAGAATTCTGAGTACCGCGGTGTCACCAGAGCCGGTCAGAAAATAAGGCAGAATCGCGAGCGCGTCAATGACCGAGAAAGGCCGAATGACAAATTTCAAAACGTTACCTTTGAACGCAATCATGCGCAGCAGGTACTCAGCCACGAACGCAACCATGGCAATGTATTCGATGATACGAAAAATATGCCCGAA
>JAKQXK010000315.1 GCA_029561505.1 Spirochaetota bacterium
CGTGTCGGGGCATCATGGCGCAGCGCCTCGTGCGTAAGCTCTGTACTCACTGCAAAAAACCCAAGACCATCAACGCAAAAGACCTCACTTCGATCGGCCTCAACTACGTCGGCAGCAAGAAAAAAACCGCCCCCCCTGTGGGCAAAATCAGGATATTCGAGCCGCACGGCTGCAAAGAGTGCATGAATACCGGTTACCGCGGCCGAATGGGCGTATACGAGTTCATGCCCATGACCGCAAAACTGCGCGAACTTGTGCTGTCGCGCGTGTCGCTTGACGACTTGAAAAATGAAGCGATTCGCGAAGGCATGATCACTCTGCGTAACGCTGCGCTGCGGCAGGTACTTGCGGGCGTCACCTCGCTCGACGAAGCGATGCGCATCACATAAATGCCGCACTACCAGTATACAGCCTTCTCGAATACGGGGCAAAAGCTTACCGGTGTCATCGAAGCCATTTCGCCGCAGGCGGCAACGCAGAAGCTCAAAACGCAGAACCTCTATGTACGCGAAATTCGCGAAGATTCAGCGAAACGCGACCGCGAACTTTTTCCGTTTCTGAGTGCGTTTCTTTACCGCATTAAGCGTAAAGAAACGGGCATTTTCAGCCGCCAGTTGGGCACCCTGCTCGGTGCGGGTATTCCGCTCAACGAAGCGCTCTCTGATATCAGCGACCAGACCGAGAACCCCCACCTAAGAAAGATCATTCAGGAAATGAAGCAGCAGGTGATTGAAGGTAAATCGCTTTCTGAAGCGATAAAGCAGCACGTGAATGTATTTCCCCCGGTTTATGAAAGTATGATTCGTGTCGGCGAGGCTACGGGCAACTACGAGCCTACCCTGAAGCGCCTCGCCGATCTTGAAGAGCGCAACGAAGAACTAAAAGCGAAGGCGATTACGGCAATGATTTACCCGGCCTTTATGCTGGTGATTTCTGTCGGCGTAGTCTTTTTTCTCATGACTTCGGTCGTGCCGCAGCTCAGCGATCTTTTCAGCGGCTTCAAGGCCGAGTTGCCACTCATTACCCGCATCGTCGTCGGCATGTCGGGTTTCTTTGCGTCGTTCTGGTATGTGATGATTCTGGCGGTGTTTGGCGGCATTTACGCATTTGTGCGTTACCGCAAAACCAAAGAAGGCAAATTGAAGAGTGACCGCATGATCATGAAAATCCCTTTTTTCGGCAATCTGCTGCGCCGCATTCAGGTTGGCCTGTTTTGCCGCAATATGGGTATTCTGATTGAAAGCCAGGTGCCCCTGCTCGATGCACTGAAGATAGTGTCTGCAACGATTACCAATTCAATATTCATAGAAGAACTGAATACGGCCGCGCAGCAGATTAAAGAAGGTTCATCGCTGCGCGAATCGCTGAAGAATTCAGTTATATTGCCGCAGATGGCACGCGGCATGATAGCCGCGGGCGAAAGTACCGACCGCCTCGCCGAGCTGATGATTAAAGCAGCAGAAATCATGGAGTCTGAGGTCGACAGCGCAGTGAGGCGCATGACGCAATCACTCGAACCGATCATGATCGTCTTTCTCGGTGGCATAGTCGCTGCAATTATGGCTGCAGTTATGCTGCCTATGTACAAGATGACAGAATACATCAAGTGAATGTGGCTTAAGCTTCTCGCCTATTTCTCTGGTTACCGTCGGCGCCTGGTCAGGCTGCGCCGTGTTTTTTTACGCAAGGTTATCCCTCCGAAGATTCTGATTGTTCGTAACGACGGCATGGGAGATTTTATTCTGACGCTGCCGATCGTCTCGGCGATCAAGGCGCAATTGCCGCATGCGCGCGTTTATGTTCTGGCTGCCCGATCGCTGCACAGCATGGCTTCTTTTCTGCCCGAAATCGACGGCTGGATTCTCGACCCCGGGTGTCTGTTGAAACGACACCGCAAAGGAAAATCAAAGTTACAGCTCGAGACCGAATACACGAATCTGATGCGCGAAATTTCTGCGTACCGATTCGACCTCGCAGTTTTTTCGTATGCTGAAAAGACGAGCGCTGAACTGATTCAGGCGGCTGGCATACCCTACCGACTCGGCCCGCTGCGAAGATCATTTTTTCACCGGTTTAACCTGTGGTATTACATTCCCCGGCGCAAATCGCTGCAGGCAGAATTTCAGCTGAACCTGAAGATTCTTCGGTCGCTGCGGCTCGTGAATATGTTTCGTTTTCCGCGGGTTGAGTTGCCGCAGCTTGCCAGCGCGCCGGGCAAAGGCCGTTATTTCGTTATGCATCCTTATAAGCGCTCGGGAACCGCGCTGGTGTGGCCGCTCGAGAACTTTCAGGCGCTGGCAAGGCAGTTGTCTTCAGCTGGCACGCGCGTCATCGTCATTGGTGACCGCGACGACAGTGAAACCTTGCACTCTTATTTTGGCAGCATACCTTCGGTCGAGATTCGCTGCGATTTGAATCTTGTGCAAACTGCAGTGCTGATCGCGGGCGCGCAGCATTTTTTCGGTAATTCATCGGGCCCTTTGCACCTGGCGGCGCTGGTGCAGACGCCGCACACGGGATTCTACCCTCAGAATAAGACTGCTTCGCCCCGCCGCTGGCGCACTCTGCCGTTTGACGAGCGCCTGCGCCTCTCTCAGTATCTTCTCAGCACGTCGTTGCCCGTTGCCTGCGTCGAATGCAAATTGCAGCGCTGCGAGTTTTACCCATGCACCCGTGAAATCAGCGTCGAGACGGCTGCCAACTCAGTGGCTTTCTGGAAGCCGAAAATTCAGGCGCGCAAGGCCCCAATTCACAAAAAAAAGCACAAAAAAGCGCCAAAGAAAAAGGCCAAACGCAAGTAACGCCGGGGTTTTGACATTTTCGTGACAGCAAACAATCTCGGCGTTTTGCTTTTGTGTAGCAGTTAGAATATAGTAAACCGCTTATGCAGCAGACCGCCGTATTGGGTAATTTTCGGGCGTATTCGCTGAGTATTGCCACGCATCCACTGAGCGACCTTTCAGATTTTCCCGATTCGCGAGCATTCTACACTGCTATGGGCCAGCGTACGCTGCCTGCCCCGCTCTGCTCTCTGCTCTATATGGCTACCTGCAACCGAATCGAGGTCTATGCAGAATTTCATGAAGGCAGCACCGAAGCTGAACGCGATGCGGCCCTCGCCGGTTTTTCCGCAGTCTTTGCCAATATGCTGGCGCGTAACCCCCGCGTTCTCACGGGCGCGGCTGTGCTCGAACACCTCATCGCAGTTGCAAGCGGGCTAAAAAGCCTCGCGCTCGGCGAAACACAGATCGCAGGTCAGCTCAAGCGCGATATCGTATACGCAGAAAAGGCCGGATGGGTATCTGGTTCGATGGCAACTCTGACACGCAAGGCGCTCGAAACGCAGAAGAAAATACGCACAACAACCGGAATCTCTGAGAATTCATATTCTCTCATGAGCCTCGTAGAAGCGCAGATCGAAGACCGGGGCCTCACAGCGATAGGCGAAGGCGTCATTCTGGTAGGTGCATCAGAGATGTCAGCGAAGGTCGCGCGCTTTGCGCTGCGCCGTGGCACGAAAAGGTTCATGCTGGTGCGCCGCGAGCTGCAGCGTTCAATGAACGCAGAGATGCGCGCGCTTATCGACGCTGACCCGCAGAAATTTGTTGAAATCACGCTCGCAGACCTGCGCCAGAATCCGCCGGCGTTTGGCGCGAGCGCGCTGATTCTCGCATCGAGCGCGAGCGAACCCGTGATCACGGTCGACGACGTTGTTGGTCTTGAGGAGAGGCAGACGCTGCTGCCAGAAGCACCGCTGGTCGATCTTTCATTGCCGGCGAATCTTGACGCCCAAACAGCTGAACGCTTTGGACGGCGTGCCATTTCGCTGAAAACTCTGCAAGAAATCTCTGAAGTGGCGCGCAGCGAGCGTGCTGCCTCGGCGCGTGCTGCCGAACCGATTATTCGCCGGGCGGTTTACCAGCTGTGGCTCGATCTGCTCTACCGCGAAAATGCCGACGTCGTGCAATCTTACCTCGAAACCAAAACCACGCAGACTGAAACAGAATGGCAGCGCCTGGCAAATGAAGCAGCGCTAAATGAAAAACAAAAGCGCATTATGTACGATTTTCTAAAAAAAGAACAACGGCGGGCGCTCGCTTCGCACCGCGAAATGATACTCGATCTGATTACCGGCGGCGCAGAGCGCCCCAATATCTGACCGTGGCGAATCTGAACGGTGAAACGCTGATCGTTGCTTCTCGCGATTCGTTGCTGGCGCTGGCTCAGAGCATTGAAGCGGCGCAGATGCTGCGGGCTCACGGCGCAATGCCCCGGATACTGACCCTGAAAACCTCGGGCGATCTGAAGCTCGATGCCCCGCTCTACGACGTCGCGGCGGCCGCAGCACCGAAAGAAGGCAGGGCGTTTTTCACGCGCGAACTCGACGACGCGCTCATCTCTGGCAAAGCGGATATCGCGGTACACTCTTTCAAAGATCTGCCAACCGAAGCGGTCGCAGGTGTAGGCGAACCGATCTTTTTTTCAGAAGCATCGGGAGCAGATATTCTGCTGTCGCTGCAACGGGAAGATTCACCGCGCCGCGCGTCAAAACAGATGATTGGAACATCGTCACTGCGGCGCATTCACCAGCTCAAACACGCGATACCCGGGGCCGAAACGGTCACGCTGCGCGGCAATATCGTTACGCGCCTGCGCAAGCTTCATTCTGGCGAAGGTGGCATGAACGCCATTCTCATCGCTGGCGCGGGTATTCGGCGCCTGCAGCGCTTTGCAAACCAAAACCCCGACTCATACTCCGATTTATTGGATAGTCCCGTTCTGGAGAAAATTGCGAAAGAACTCGCCGAATTCAAGCGCTACATGAGTGATGGCGTCTCGATTGAAGAACTTGACGAGCTGCTTTTCCCGACTGCGCCGGGTCAGGGCGTTTTGGCATTGCAGATGAGCACCGCCTGTGAAGCCCGGCTGGGTGACAGCATTCGCCGCATTTTTGCGGAGCACAGCGCGATTGCACCGCGTGTCGGCGTTGAACGCGGACTCATGGCCGCCCTCGGCACAGGTTGCCACGCACCGCTCGGTGTATCGGCGCTCGAACGATCGGGTAAACTCGAGGTTTCGGTTTGCTTCAGCCGCAGGACGCAAATGAACCCGCCCGCGTTCTCTGACTCTGTCTATTTGCACAGGCAATTCGCCGGCTCGCTGCAACCACTCATTACCGAGTCGCGATATGGCTTTGGCCGAATCTTCTGGTGGGGACTCAACACAGCGCCCCAGGGTTCGGGGTTTGTCTCAATCAACGCGCTGAAACAGAAATTGTTGAATCCTCATTTTGCGCCGGTTGCCGCTTACGGACACATATTTGTGAGTTCGCCTGCTGCGATCGGCTGGCTAAAAAAATTCAGAGAGCGGGCAGATGCGACGTTGTGGGCAGCCGGCGCACAAACCGCGAAGGATATCTCGCTTGCCATTACCGGCGCGCGCATCGAGCATGCAGACGTGAACGGATTTGCCGGGGCATTCCGCGAAATTCGTCGGCGCGACACGCAGCGTATTCTCTGGCTGGGCTCGGCTTCGGGGCTCGACCGTGCGAAACTGACGGCTGGCGCAGATGCGCACATAGACTTTCTGTCTGTTTATGAAAATGTACCTGCAGATGCTGCGCAGTTAGTAGCCCAGCATATCGAACTCAGCAGCGCCGAAAGGCCCGAAACGGGCCTGCATCTGCTCACGAGCCGGGCATCGGCTGCCGCGTTTACGGGTTTCGCCAGAGTCCAGGCAGAGGCAGCCTGGCAGATTTCGTGCTTTGGCGAATCTGCGGCCGAAC
>JAKQXK010000330.1 GCA_029561505.1 Spirochaetota bacterium
TTTATCGCGTAAATGCCGGCACCAGCAGCGGTCGCGATGCATTACTTATGCAATACGCAAACGCGATGAAAGAACTGGTGCCTGAGTGCGTTGTCAAATTTGAACTGCAGCGCGCCAACCGGCTCACCGTGCGCATGAAAAAACTTCTAGAATTTAATCTACCGGTTTTTGCACCCGATATGACGCGCCACCGGCAGGGTGACGAGCAGAACGTCATCGCGATGCCGCACAGCGAATACGAACAGGTGATGCGCTCTGACGGCCTGCCGGGTGATTATATCGGTGAAATCTGCGAACCCCTGCGGTACCGCGGCGTTATGATTGTGGGTTACGTTCAGGTTTTCAGCACGCGCGCGCCTCTGAATGTCAGTCAGTACCACACGGTGCGGCAACTGATGCGCCGGCTTGAACGCGATCTCGATGCGAAGCGGTTTTACCCCGATAACCCGATATCAGGCAAAATTATCGATGTCAGCCATGGTGGACTTGGTTTCATTTACACAGGCCAGCGCAACGTACTTTCCACTGCGGGCATAGGTGACAAGATCGTGCTCGATGCACATTTTGCCGCCGAGAATATCACGACGTTCAGCGGCAAAATTATGAATATGAACTCGCTTGAGAACGGCAGGCGTTATGGCATTGAATTTGAAAATCTGTCTGAAGCCGGCGAAAGCGCGCTAAACGCCGTTCTGGGTAACAAACCACAATAGTTGTTCTGTGTGATCGGGCTGTCTACCGGTTGCTGAGCCCGATTCTGCGGCGAATGCCTCTGATCGGCTTTTCGCCCTGTCGCAAAATCGTACTTCAGCACCATGTCTTACCCTTTTGCCGAAATTGAAAAGAAGTGGCAACAATACTGGGAACAAAACCAGACTTTCGCAACCGGCGAAGATTTTTCTAAACCCAAGTATTACGTGCTCGACATGTTCCCCTACCCTTCGGGGGCGGGGCTGCACGTCGGCCACCCTGAGGGTTATACGGCGACCGACATCATCGCGCGTAAGCGCCGCATGCAGGGCTTTAACGTTTTGCATCCCATGGGGTGGGATGCCTTCGGCCTGCCCGCAGAGCGTTATGCGATGCAGACGGGTATACACCCTTCTATTACGACAAAACAGAACATCGATAACTTTCGCCGCCAGTTAAAGTCGCTCGGCTTTTCATATGACTGGTCGCGCGAAGTCGACACCACCTCGCCAGACTATTACAAATTTACGCAATGGATTTTTCTGAAACTGTTCAACTCATTCTACGACACCGCACAAAAGAAAGCACGGCCGATCTCTGAGCTCACGATTCCCGCCGAACTTCAGGGCGAGGCCAAGAAAAAAGAACGTGAAAATTTCATAGCCGGGCACCGCCTGGCCTACATCGCAAATATGCCCGTCAACTGGTGCGCAGAGCTCGGCACTGTTCTGGCAAACGAAGAAGTCGACGAATGGGTCGGCAAGGGCTACAAGGTTGAACGCAAACCAATGCGCCAGTGGATGCTGCGCATCACCGCATATGCTGAACGCCTGCTCACCGACCTCGAACACGTCGACTGGCCCGCGGGCACACTCGAGCTGCAAAAAAACTGGATAGGCCAGTCAACGGGAGCATTGATTCGATTTGATATTGTGGGGGCCACGCCCCCACAATATCAAATCGAAGTCTTTACCACCCGGCCCGACACACTCTACGGTGTCACTTTCATGGTGCTCGCACCCGAACATCCGCTGGTCGACAAGATCGCCGCCGAATCTGCAAAAGCCGAAATCGAGACATACCGCAAGACGACCGCGCTCAAAACCGATCTCGACAGACAACTCGACGCTGCGAAAAAAGAGAAAACCGGCGTCGCGATCGGCGCGCACGCTATACATCCTCTCACCGGCGAAAAGATTCCGCTCTACATCGCCGATTACGTGCTCATGGGTTACGGCACGGGCGCCATCATGGCGGTGCCTGCACATGATGAGCGCGACTATGCGTTTGCGCAGCAGTTTGGCATAGAAATTCGACAAGTAGTTCAACCGCGCGAAAGCGCGGCTGAACTACCTGTCACTGAAGACGGAGTCGCGATCAATTCTCCCATCTTCGAGGGGCTGAAAACCTCTGAGGCTAAAGCAAAAATTATTGCGCACCTTGAAAAAGAAAAGCTCGGTGAACGCCGCATTCAGTACAAGCTGCGCGATTGGTTGTTTTCACGGCAGCGTTACTGGGGTGAACCTGTTCCGGTAAGTTTCGACGAAGACGGCGCAATGGTTGCAGAAGAAGAAAGCGCGCTGCCGCTGCTACTGCCCGAAAGCAAAACTTTTCAACCAGCAGGCACCGGCGAATCACCGCTCGCCAACCTGCCTGAATGGGTGAACCATGAAAAAAATGGCCGCAAGCTGCGCCGCGAAACGAATACGATGCCTCAATGGGCAGGCAGCTCGTGGTATTATCTGCGCTTTGCCGACACGACGAATAAAGAAAGATTCGCCTCGCCCGAAAAAGAGAAATATTGGCTGAACGGAGGCGTCGATCTCTACGTCGGCGGCGCCGAACACGCGGTGTTGCATCTACTCTACGCACGCTTCTGGCACAAAGTGCTCTATGATCTGGGTTACGTCACTTCGGTCGAGCCGTTTAAGAAGCTCGTGCACCAGGGCATTATTCTCGGCGAAGACGGCAGCAAGATGTCGAAGTCGCGCGGTAATGTCGTGAACCCCGACACGGTCGTGGCTGAATATGGCGCCGATACCTTCAGGCTCTACGAAATGTTCATGGGCCCGCTCGAACAGATGAAACCATGGCAGTCAAAGAGCATAGAAGGCATTTACCGTTTTCTTGGCCGTGTCTACCGCCTGTATTTCGGCAATACCAACAGCGAAGAGAATGCGCCGGCAAAACCGACGCTCAACGCCAAACTTCTCGCCCCCCCGGCCGATGAAAAAGCAGTGCTGAAAGTACTGCACCAGACGATCAAGAAGGTCGGCGATGACATCGAAACGCTTTCGCTCAACACGGCAATTTCGCAGATGATGATCTTCGTCAATGAAGCCTACCGGGTTGAATCGATCGGTAAAGAAGCCGCGACCGCATTCATCAAACTGCTGGCCCCGTTCGCTCCGCATATGGCTGAAGAAATCTGGCAGGCTCTCGGCGAAAAGGGCAGCATCGCGCTTGCCGCATGGCCACAGTTCAACGCTGATTATCTCGTTGAATCGAGCTTCGAAGCCGTCATACAGATCAACGGCAAAATTCGCGGGCGCACCGAACTTGCGATGGGCATCAGCGATGCGGATTTCGAAAGTGCTGCACGCGGCGTCGATGCAGTCAAGGCGGCGCTCGAGGGCAAGACCGTACGCAAGGTAATTGTCGTTAAGAACAAAATGATTAACTTTGTGGTGTGAGTTGGCATTTGGCCAGCTATGGGCTTAAGCCCATAGCTGGCCGCAAAAACAATGATGGTTCTGGGGGTGATTCAGAATGACTGAGACTTCTGATGAATCCAGTAGCTATGGGCTTAAGCCCATAGCTACTGGAAAAACGCAACTGCGCGATCACTTCAAGGTATTGTCTAAGAATTTCTTGGCCGCTCAAGACGATGACACGCTCGCACAAATTCACGAACGCATAGCAGTCCAGCTTGGCGCCTATGCATACGCAAACTTTACTGTCGCAGAACGCAGAGATGTGCCTGTCGCAGTCTACCAACCCATGAAAGTCGAGCTGCCAGTAAGGCAGATTGTTGAAGCGTCACGGATTCTTGAAAAGCCAACGTTCGTATATCCGCAGGTTGATGGTGAAAAAATGTGGTTTGTCGACGAGGCCGGCAAGCTGGCCGAACCCGAGCTGCTCATCGTTCC
>JAKQXK010000400.1 GCA_029561505.1 Spirochaetota bacterium
CGCGCGGTCGACCCGCTCTTCATCGGCATTGTACTGCTCGGCGCTTTTTCTGCGGCATATTCAGTCTATGGCGGGCTCAAGTCGGTCGCCGTGACCGATGTGATACAGGTTGTGTTCTTGATTGGCGGGGGACTCATCACGACGTATATTGCCCTGCAATACGCTAGCGATAGCCACAGCGCGGTCGACGGCTTCGTGAAACTGGTGCGCAAGGCACCCGAGAAGTTCGACATGATTCTCGCGAAAGATAATCCTCAATATACAAATCTGCCGGGAATCAGCGTGCTGATCGGCGGTATGTGGATTGCGAATCTCTATTACTGGGGTTGCAACCAGTACATAATTCAGCGGGCGCTTGCGGGCAAGAGCATTCGTGAGGCGCAAACCGGCCTCGCCTTCGCCGGCGTGCTGAAGCTGCTGCTGCCCCTCATCGTCGTGATACCGGGAATCGTCGCTTTTGTCATCACGACTGACCCGCAGAGCAAACACTTCGGCGAGATCGCGAAACCCGACGCGGCTTACCCGTGGCTGTTGCACAACTTTCTGCCGAACGGCATCAAGGGTCTCGCGTTCGCGGCGCTGATCGCCGCGATTGTGAGCTCGCTTGCTTCGATGATGAACAGCATCTCGACCATCTTCACGATGGATATCTACCACGGGCATTTTAAAAAGGCCGCGACGCAGACGCACCTCGTGCGCGTCGGGCGCATTACGGCGATCGTGGCGCTCGCGATCTCGATACCCGTCGCGATTGCGCTGCAGAACCTCGATCAGGCCTTTCAGTTTATACAAGAATTCACGGGTTTCGTGAGCCCCGGAGCGCTCGCCATTTTTCTGCTCGGCTTTTTCTGGAAACGCGCCACCGCCAACGGTGCGCTGCTCGCAGCTTTCGGCACTTTCGTCTTTTCGCTTCTGCTCAAGGCCGCGCTGCCGCAGATACCGTTTCTTGATCGTATGATGCTCGTGTTCGCTCTCTGCGTGCTGGTCATGGTCGCCAGCGCGCTGATTCAGAAGCGGCCGGCCGATGCGCACACGCTTGCTACCGAGCCGGGAATGTTTGCGACGAGCTTTGGGTTCAAGGTGACATCCGCCTTGATCGTCGGCGTGCTTGCGGTCATCTACAGCGTTTGGTGGTAGCATGGTCGCGAGCGAAGTATTGCGGCAGGCATTCGCAGAACGCTTCGGCGGCGAAGGCCACCTGTATGCGGCCCCCGGTCGCGTGAACCTGATCGGCGAACACACCGACTATAATATGGGCTTTGTGCTGCCTGGCGCGATCGACAAGGGTATCAGCGTCGCGATTCGCCTGAACGGCAAGAAAACCTACCGCGTCGCGGCGCTCGATTTTGGCGAAGAGGTGATCTTCGCCGCCGATGGCCAGAAGCTGCCGCAGGCCTGGGCCAACTACATTCTGGGCGTAGTTATGGAATTCCATAGCAGGTGTTTTGCCGTGCCGGGGTTTGACGCCGTCTTCGCCGGCGATGTGCCCGTCGGCGGCGGCATGTCGTCTTCAGCAGCGCTCGAAAGCGCGTTTGCCTTCGCCATCAACGATCTCGGCAACTTCGGTATCGCGTGCCGCGAGCTCGCCGAAATCGGCCAGGCCGCCGAGCACAAATACGCCGGGGTGCGCTGCGGCATTATGGACCAGTTCGCTTCGCTGCACGGCGCCAAAGACCAGCTGATCAAACTCGACTGCCGCTCGCTCGAATATGAACTCGTGCCCTTTCACCTGCCTGGCTACCGCGTCGTGCTGCTCGACACAAAAGTGAAACACTCACTCGCATCTTCAGAATATAACACACGCCGCGCCGAATGCGAAGCTGGGGTCAAAGTTCTGCAAAAGTTGAATGCACAGGTTCACAGCCTTCGCGATGCGGATCTAGCTATGCTCGAAGCCGCCCGTTCACAAATCGATGCGGCGACCTTCACACGCTGCCAGTACGTCATTGAAGAGAATGCGCGGGTCTTAAATGCCGTCTCTCACCTCAAGGCGGGCAACACCGCCGCTTTCGGGCAAGAGATGTACGCGAGCCACGAAGGTCTCTCTAAGTTATACAACGTAAGCTGCGCCGAACTCGATCTGCTCGTCGATGTTGCAAAAGAATGCGGCGTCACCGGGGCGCGCATGATGGGCGGCGGGTTTGGTGGCTGTACGATTAATTTGGTGGCAGAAGAATCATTTGCACGATTCATGCAACAGGCACGCTCAGATTATACAAACAAATTCGGCCGAGAGCCCGCTGTGTACGAGGTGATCATCAGCGAAGGCGCGCGGCGACTAACTTAAGAAACGGCACCACGTGCTTCTCAACGGGTGAATCAGTACAAATCTTCACGCGCCTAACCGCTGGCGAATCGCATCGGCAGCCAAAGGTGGCGAAAAGAAATAACCCTGCGCATGGTGACAGCCCAAGTTCTGTAGCATGCGCACCTGCTGCAGAGTTTCAACACCTTCAGCAATCACGCCGATGCCGAGAGCCTGGGCGAGTTCGATCACAGCCTTACAGATGCGCTCACTTTCGGGCTTAATACCGAGACCCTTGACGAAAGAGCGATCGATCTTCAGCGCTGCGGGCTGGTATTCTTGCAGATATTGCAGACTTGAATACCCGGTGCCGAAGTCGTCGAGCAGAATGCCGAAGCCACGTGCAGTGCAGTCTTGAATCCAGCCTGAAACCATTTCTGACTGAAAAAGGTTGCGCTCGAGCATTTCGAGTTTGATGCTCGTCGGTGAAATGCCACGCGCCAAGACCGATTCACTCAGAAACGGCAAGAACTCTGCGCTTTCCATCTGGCGACGGGCGAGATTGAAACTCAGGGTCAGGTGATCGCCTGCTGCGTCACGAAAATCGAGAAAGTCTTTTAGACCTGCGTCGATCACCCAATTACCTATCGGCACCACAAGCGACGTCGCTTCGGCGAGCGGCATGAAAGCAGCGGGCATTATTTCACCGCGTGTCGGGCTTTTCCAGCGTATCAGCGCTTCGAGCCCGGCGATTTTTTGCGACCGCAGATCGTGTATTGGCTGG
>JAKQXK010000410.1 GCA_029561505.1 Spirochaetota bacterium
ATTGGCTCGCCGGGTTCAACCCAGCAGTTTTTCGCCCGCCATGCGCGACGGGGCATAAGAGAACATCTCGGTGAAGCCCGTCATGCTGATGACCTGCTGCACCCGCGAAGATGGCTGTATGAGAACCAGTTTTTTGCTGCCGCGCGACAGCTGTTCGCTCATTTCGAACAGCAAACCGATACCGGTAGAAACGATCAATTCGACTTCGCTCATATCGAGCAGCACGTGGTCGCGGGTAGAGGCATCGAGAAAACGTCGGCGCACTTCATGCGTGTTCTGAGAGTTCAGCGCGCCCTTGACCTTAAAGAAGGTGTATGTCTGGGTCTTTTCTTCAGAAATCTGAAATTGTTGCTCTGCCGGGCCCGCCATTCGGTTGGCAATCTGTTAGGGCCCGGCAGACCTACAACTAAAAAAGCTGGCGATAGACGCTTCGCCTGGCGGTGACGCCAGTGCATTGCACTTGACGCGATGCACCAATCGGGTTTGGTCGCAAAATGTTCGCGTGGCTGAAATCTCTCGCCTGGGCAGGCGCCGATCTTGATGCGCACCGAAATCGTTATATCATCAACTGTAATGTCTATGCGTTGATTGTCATCGCGACATCTCTGCCTTATCCATTTATTTACCTTTATCTGAAGGTTGACGTCGACCCGCTATTGCTTTCAGGCAGCGTCGTCTTTCTATTCTCTTATGCAATGGTGATCGTCTTCGACTACCTGAGGGTGTACACGCTTGCCAAGCTGCTCTTTTTCTCAACAGCCGTCTGCCAGCTTTTTGGCATCTGCATTGTGTTCGGCAACGAATCGGGGCTTCACCAGTTCTTTTATGCGGCATTCGTCGGTGTTTTTTTCGTCGTCGACCGGCACCAAAAAATCTTGCTGATACCCGCGTTGCTTGTGCTTGTGGCGGAGTACCTGCTTATACAATACATTAACGCCTACATCGACCCGATCGCAAGGCTGTCACCCGGCACCGCCCGCATTCTGAACTATATCAGCTCGGGTGCTGTTTTCACCCTGCTCGGTGCGCAGTGTATGTATTTCTACTGGAGCAGCCTGAAAGGCGAACTCGAACTCGAGACGGCGAGGCATCAGTCAGACAAACTTCTGCTGAACATTTTGCCCGAAACTATCGCCGATGAGCTTAAGCGCAACGGTCTTGTCGAACCCGTCGAACATGATTCGGTCACCGTCGTCTTTACCGATTTCGTGGGGTTTACTGCCAGTTCTGAAACGCGAAACCCCTCTGATTTGTTGCGGCAGCTCGACGATTGTTTCTCAGAATTCGACGCAATCATTGAGAAACACGGGCTGGAAAAGCTCAAAACTATCGGCGATGCCTACATGTTTGCGGGTGGGGTTCCGGTTGATCTGAAAGACAATGCGCAGCGTTCCGTGCTTGCCGCTCAGGAAATAATCGCTTTTGTCGAAGGCCGCCGCACGGCAGACGCGCGCTTCTGGCAGATTCGTATCGGCGTACACACGGGGCGTCTCGTCGCCGGGGTCATCGGCAGAAAAAAATTCATCTACGACGTGTGGGGCGATACCGTGAACACAGCGAGCCGGCTTGAAGCAGCGGGCGAGCCGGGTAAAATTAATACATCCACCGAAACTTATAATCTGATTAAAGACAGGTTCACCTGCACGTACCGGGGTGAAATCGCCGTGAAGGGCAAGGGCCCGCTATCGATGTATTTTGTTGATTAGCGCACAAAGTGCGCAGATCGACAAAATGTTATGCGTTCATCATCGCGTCGGTCAGCTCGAGATTTGAATAGACGTTCTGCACATCGTCGTTGTCTTCGAGAGCTTCGATGAGTTCGAGCGCTTCTTTTGCCTTTTCACCTTCGACGGTGATCGTCGTCTGCGGAATATATTTCAGGCCTGACTCGATAATCTTATAGCCTTTCGCCGCCAGCTTAGGCTCGATCGCCGAGAGCACCGCATGAAAGTCGTTGACCGCAGTTTTTACGGCGAATACTTTTTCATCGTCTTTTTCAATGTCTTCAGCACCCGCATCGAGCGCGATTTCCATGATGTCGTCTTCGGTGATTTTTTCGCCTTCGATCAGAATGAGCCCCTTCTTGTCAAAGAGGTAGGCGACAGCGTTCGCATCGGCCATCGTGCCGCCATTCGTTTTGAATGTGCTCTTGAGTTCGGGCACGGTGCGCGATTTTTTATCGGTCAGCACTTCGACCATGATCGCGATGCCGCCCGGGCCATAACCTTCATAAACACCCTCTTCGTATGTCACGCCTTCGAGTTCGCCTGTGCCTTTCTTAATCGCGCGCTCGATGTTGTCTTTCGGCATGCTGTTCTGTCGGGCCTTGAGTGTTGCGGTTCTTAAGCGCGGGTTTGACGATTCATCACCGCCACCCAGCTTTGCCGCAACCATAATCTCTTTCGCCAGTTTTGTGAACATGGCGCCGCGTTTTGCGTCTGCTGCACCCTTGCGGTGCTGGATATTTTTCCACTTACTATGGCCTGCCATACGCGGATCGATTGCGGTTTCAAGACCGGCCGCAAAGTAGAAAGCGGCCGAAAACATTTGACATGTTATCATTATTGAAGATCATGATAACATGATAAGAACTCAGATATCTCTCGAAAGTGAGGTTTACGAAGAGGCGAAAATTCACGCTGCTGAGAACGGTATTTCGCTCGCCGAGTTCTGCAGGCAGAGTGTTACCGAGCAGCTCGTCAAATACCGCAAGGCCGGGCCCATCGCACGCTTTGCCGGTATCTACGACGGTGACCCCAATGACAGTTCAACCGTCGACGAAGTGGTCTATGGCAAACGCTTCTTATGACAGAAAAGGTCTTCATCGACAGCGGCATTTTTATCGCCTACTTGAACAAGCGTGACCGTTGGCACCAACAGGCGCTCTACCTCTTTCAAGAGAAGAATGTTCAGCCTTACACTTCAGAGCTGGTATTGTCAGAAACGTATTCGTGGTTCTTGCACCAGGCGGGTGAAGAGATCGCCCGCCAGTTTCGGCTCTTTGTGCACGCTATCCCTAAACTAAAGATCTTGTTTTCGACTGCCGACTCGCAGGTCGCAACTGAGGCAATGCTCGACCGGCATCGTGGGTCTAAACTGACATACGTCGATGCTGCCAGTCTTGCTCTGCTCGATGCACAGAAGATTCAGACGGTGTGGTCAACCGACTACCATCTGTCGCTGACCGGGCGCAAGATCAAACCAGTGAAATAGGGTTCAACTGGTGATGGGTCAACCCATCACCAGTTGAACCAATTCGGTTTCGCTGAGTTCGAGTTTTTCGCCACTGCGGCGCAGTTTCACTTCGAGTTTGCCCGATTCAATCGATTTTTTGCCGACCGTCACAATAAACGGAAAACCAACAAGTTCTGCATCGTTGAACTTGACCCCCGCGCGTTCGTCGCGGTCGTCGAGGTAGACGCTTATACCTTTTGCCTGCAGCGTTGCGTAAAGCTGATCGACGAAAGCAATTTCGCTCTCTGCTTTTGCCAATGAGACAAGATAGATAACGAACGGCGTCAGGTTCTTATGCCAGATGATGCCGCGTTCGTCATGGTTCTGCTCAACCGACGTCGCCATGGTGCGGCCGACGCCGATACCGTAACAGCCCATCGTCGGGGTCAGTGGTTTGCCATTCGGGTCGAGAACTGAGAGTTTCATTTTCTCTGAATATTTTTTGCCGAGTTTAAAGATATGGCCGACTTCGATACCACGCGTCTCGGTGAGTTCGGCCTTTTTGCACTGCGGGCAGATGTCGCCGGCGTGCGACACGATCAGGTCATGGCCTTCTGCGATCGTGAAGTCGCGCCCCTCTGCGACATTTTTGGTGTGGTAGCCGGTCTTGTTGGCGCCGGTGATGAGGCCCGAGCGACCCTTGAGGTGTCTGTCAAAGAAAACGCGCAGCGTTTTCTTTGACACTTTTTCACCGTCTTTGAATTTTATGCCAACCGGGCCCGCATAACCTGGTTCGGCGCCTGTCAGCGCGTTAATGGTTTCTTCAGACGCCAGCCAGTAGTCTGTTGCACCCGCGAGGTTCTTCATTTTGATTTCAGAGAGTTCGCGATCACCCTGCACGAAACAGAGAAATATGTTCTGCGCATCTTCAAAGATAACAGCCTTGATAAAATCGCGCGGGCTTTGGCCGGTGAGTTTCGCGACTTCTTCTATGGTTTTTAGTGCGCCGGTTTCGAAGTCTTCTGCGGTTTCGTCTTGGGCGGATCGTGATCCGCCCCTACTGGGATTTTCGATGAATGCTGTCTTTTCCTGGTTCGATCGGTAGCCGCACGCCTCGTCGCTGCACAGCAGTAGAGTTTCTTCGCCGATGGAAGATGCGACCATGAATTCTTCAGAGCCGCTGCCGCCCATATTGCCCGAGTCGGCCTCTACCGGAATCGTTTTTAATCCACACCTTTCGAAAATGGAGCGGTAGGCTTCACGCATCTTCTGGTAGGTCTCGTCGAGTGACTTGTCGTCGGCGTGAAAAGAGTACGCGTCTTTCATCACGAATTCGCGGCAGCGAATGAGGCCGTAACGCGGGCGAATTTCGTCACGGTATTTGCGGCCGATTTGGTAGAGATTAATCGGCAGCTGTTTGTACGATTGCAAAAAGCTGCGCGCCACGTCTGTCATCGCTTCTTCGTGCGTTGGCCCAAGAGCATAACCAACTTCATGACGGTCTTGCATCCGCATCATCTCTTTGCCCATGAGATCCCATCGGCCCGATTCTTGCCAGAGTTCGGCGGGGGTTATAACCGGAAGCGAAACTTCGACACCGCCGAAACGATTCATCTCTTCGCGCACAATCTGTTCGATTTTGCGGTGAACCATGTCGCCGAAGGGCAGGTACGCATACAGGCCCGAGCCTTGTTTACGAATAAAACCCGCGCGCGAGAGCAGGCGGTGCGACGCGACCTGCGCGTCGTTCGGGTCATTTTTCGAGGTGAAAAGGGGCAGTTGTGAGGCGCGCATATAAAGAAAAAACGGAAACTGAGACACTCTGTAAAGATGTTCATCTCATTGACCCGCCGTCTTTCGATAGCAATTTGGGAAATGCTGAAAAAGCTCAACGCGTGGGCTTTGAAACCCTATCACGATGCCGGTTATGTGATTCGCCGTAAAGCGACGATTCTCTACTATTTCTGCGTTTCGCTCGTGATACTCATGCCGTTCTTTCTCACGATCTACGCGATCTGGATTCCGCAGCGCCTGCCGATTGCCGGCCCACCGATGCTCGCTTCAATGGCGATTGGCCTCACCTGCCTCTTTATTCTCTCAAGCGGACGCTTTTATTTGGCAGGCCAGACGCTCGCGTTTGTGGCCTTTCTGATTATTGCGCTCGCGCAATACCGCAAGCTCGAAGGCGAATATTTCACCGCGTATTCGACGTTCATTCACCTGTTTGCGATTCCGATTTTGGTCGTCGGGCTTTTCGGCCGCAAGCGCTATATATTGCCGATGTATGCCGTGATGGTCATCGCGAACGTGGTGTTTTTCGGTTTGTTACGCCCAAAAATTGACGGCGAATACCTGATAGCTGCGCAAGTCGGATTAATGACGAGCGTGATTGCTTTAACCCTGATCACGACTCTGCTCTACCTGCTGCGCAATGTCATGGATTCGGCAGTCACTGAAGTCGAAAAGACCAATGCATCGCTGAATCGCTTTGTGCCGACCGAGTTTTTGCAGCTTCTAAACCGCAAGAATATTCACGAGGTCGGCCTCGGTGACCATACAGAACAAGAAATGACAATTCTTTTCGCCGATATTCGCAACTTCACCGGAATCTCAGAAACGCTGAGCCCTGCCGAAAACTTCTCATTCATCAATGACTACCTGAGCGTGATGGGGCCGATCATTCGTGAAAACAACGGGTTTATCGACAAATATATCGGCGACGCGATTCTTGCGCTGTTCTTCAACAGCGCCGACGCGGCACGTGCCGCAGTCGCGATGCACGAAATGCTGCAGCGGTTTAACGCGCAGTTCATCGACGGCATTTTTCCCGAAATTCGCATCGGCATCGGCATTCACACGGGCCGCATTATGCTTGGTACAATCGGCGAGGTTCGCCGCATGGAGAACACGGTAATCAGCGACACCGTCAATGCCGCTTCGCGCATCGAGACCCTCACGAAAAAGCTCGGCGCAGCAATTTTATTAAGCGGCGAATCTCTGGCACAGATACCGAAAGATGACTACCGCATTCGCCTCGTTGACGTGGCACAGCTGCGGGGTAAAACACAAGCCCTGAAGATCTATGAACTATTGAATCCGCTTGCTGAAGAGCGCCAACAACTGCTGCTTGCAAATTCGGTTGATTTTGAGGCAGCATTGGCTGCGATGCGCAGCGGGCGTCTCGATGAAGCGACCGCATTGTTCGACAAGTTTCTGAAGAGCGTCGGCTCAGATGGCGCAGCCGAGCACCACCTGCGCCTCATTGAGAAGACACGTCTGCTCAAGAACCGCAAAGCGACCTGATCGCGGGGCTT
>JAKQXK010000413.1 GCA_029561505.1 Spirochaetota bacterium
TCGATCACGATCACCTTGTCAATCGCGGAGTCGAAGACGATCTTGTCATGCCTGCCAGCCTGTTCACGCGAGTGATGGAGGATCTGCATCATCCCCTTGTACAGCGTCTCTTCGACAAGCGTGGATTTACCGCTGCCGGAGACCCCGGTGACAACGGTCAGGAGACCGATGGGGAATTTCGCATCGATCTTCTTGAGATTATTCTCCCGGCACCCTTTGACCGTGATGTAGTGCGATGGTTTCCGGCGGCTCTTTGGGATCTCGATCTTTTTTGCGCCACAAAGATACTGACCGGTAAGGGACTTCCTGTTCTTCTCGATCTGTTTCGGATTGCCTTCCGCAACAACTGCCCCGCCATGCAGGCCGGCTCCGGGGCCCATGTCAATGACATGCTCTGCGGACCGGATCATGTCCTCGTCATGCTCCACCACGAGCACCGTGTTCCCGAGATCGCGGAGCGTCCGCAGGGTCTCGATAAGCTTCCGGTTGTCCCTCTGGTGCAGGCCGATAGAGGGTTCGTCGAGCACATAGAGCACGCCCATCAGAGCCGAGCCGATTTGGGTTGCGAGGCGAATGCGCTGCGCTTCACCGCCCGAGAGCGAACCTGCGATGCGGTCGAGCGTCAGGTAACCGACGCCGACAGAATTCAAAAAGCCGAGACGATCAAAAATTTCTTTCATCGCCTGTTTCGCGATTTCCGTTTCGGTCTTGTTGAACGAGATTTTCTTGAAATAATCGAAAGCACCTTCGAGCGTCATTGCCGTTGTCTCGGCAATGTTTTTGCCTTTGAGTTTCACCGCGAGTGCAACGGGTTTCAGGCGTTTGCCTTTGCACACCGGGCACGGCATGTGCTCCATATACTGTTCCATTTTTTGGCGCATCGACTCTGACTGCGTCTGCATGTAGCGGCGGTGCAGGTTGGGTATAATGCCCTCATAACCGCGTGAGAACTGGTAGGTGCTGTCTCCACCTTTCCATTCGTAGTTGAGCTTCAGAGATTTGTCGCCATAGAGCAACAGATCGAAAATCTTCTTCGGCAGCTTTTTCCACGGAGTGTCGGGGTCGAAGGGCACTTTTTTTCTGAGCGCCTCGATCGACGCGCGAAACCAATAGCCGTCGCCGCCAAAGCCAAGCCCGTCGCCCAAACCTTCGCGCACAGTTTGTTTGTCGCTGACAATCAGCCTGTCAGGGTGAAATTCGAGCATGTGCCCGAGGCCACTGCAGTTCTCGCAGGCACCGTCTGGGCTGTTGAATGAGAACAGCCTGTGGGTGATTTCGGGAAAACTGAGGTCGCATGCCGCGCAGTAAAGCTTCGCCGAAAAGTTTTCTTCGATACTCTGGCCGCTGTCGGCTTCGAACAGAATGCTTGCCTGGCCGCCGCCCGTCGCCTGTTTTAATGCGAGTTCGAGCGAGCCTGCAAGGTGCGTGCGCTGCGCTGCAAGCGTACCGGGCTCGAGCACAAGACGGTCGACGACGATGTCGATGTCGTGTTTGAGGTTCTTCTTGAGTTCAATGGGCTCGTCGAGGCTGTGCATGCGCCCGTTCACGCGCACACGCACGAAGCCCTCGCGCTGAATGCGTTCGAACACATCTTTAAATTCGCCTTTTTTGCTGCGCGCGATGGGCGACAAAATCTGCGTGCGTACCGATTTGGCCGAAGGCATACGCTCGAAGATGCCATTGACGTGAGCCACCATAGTGTCGATGGACTGCGCTTCAAGGCGCGCCCCGCATTCAGGGCAGTGAGGTTCGCCGAGGCGGGCAAAGAGTAACCTCAGGTAATCATAAATTTCGGTGACGGTGCCGACGGTCGAGCGCGGGTTGCGCGCAGTTGTTTTCTGTTCTATCGAAATTGCGGGTGATAGACCTTCAATCGAATCGACATCGGGCTTTTCGAGCTGGCCCAAAAATTGCCGCGCATAGGCGGATAAAGATTCGACATAACGCCTTTGACCTTCGGCGTAAATGGTGTCGAATGCGAGCGAACTTTTGCCGCTGCCCGAGAGACCGGTAATGACGACGAGTTTTTCGCGGGGTATCTCAAGCGAGATATTCTTGAGGTTATGCTCGCGCGCGCCAGTGATTTTTATGCTGCTCAATCAAACTCCACATACTTACCAATGTATTTCATGAATTCTGCCGATGCGCGCTGCGGGCGTGCCTTTGACAGCGACACGATCAACTGTTCGTCGCGCATGGTCAAGAGCAGTTTGCCGTTATGCAGTACATCTTGCCGAAAATAATAGCGAATTTTGTCGATGCGTTCTATCCACGTCACGACTTCTAATGTACGCCCTGCGGGCACTTCGGCGAAAAAATTATAGATGCTGCCCATGTAGAAAGAGGTTGTGTCGAGCTCGACGATGCGCTCATAGGTCAGGCCGATTTTTTCGACGAACATCCAGCGGCCTTCTTCGAAAATTTTCCACAAGGCGGCGGCGTTATATTTGCCGGCAAAGTCACGGTCGGCGTAAGGTATCTGGTACTGGCTCACCACACGTTGGTTGCGCCCCGACCAGGGTTTCAGGTCTTCGTAGAGTACCTGGCCAGCGGGGGCGGTTACCACCTCGTCGCCCTTCGACAGGCTCAGGGTGACGAGCTGGTCCGTCTCAGATCCGTGCGGCGTGCGCGTTGCTTTGTCACCCTGAGCCGGTCGAAGGGTGACACCACGAACGGTGTGCGTCGATTGCTGCAGGTGCGCGACGAGCTCGCCCGAGGCATCGAGAATTTTCTGGTCCCAGTGCAGGCATTGCTGCCCATCTGCTGCCGCAGGCAGCAGATGGGCAGCAGTTTCTACCTTCAGAGCGGCCCCGGGAAATTGCTGGCGGTGAAATTTACAGTAACCGTTTATCGTGACCAGCGAGATCTGCTCGTTCTTAATTCGCTCGAAAGGTATGCCGAGTTTTTCAAGCAGTCGGTAACGACCTTCGAGGGCGAATGACTCGTATGTGCGGCTCGTGATGTGGCGCTGGGTGTCGAGGTCGGCAAAGCGGGTGATGGCTGTATATTCGTCGCGCATAGGCTCCCTTATGTTTACAAGATCAGGTTCGTGAGATATCCTCACTGTTTAGGTAAATATCGAGAATGGTGATTTCAAGCCGTGTGCCGATTCTGACGGGCGCACCCCAATAGCCTGTGCCGTCGTTCACGTAGACAAGCATTTTGCCCGACCGGTAGAGGCCGCTCGCGAAACGGTAGACGAGGTGCACGACCCACGACCAGGGAATGTATTGGCCGCCATGCGTGTGGCCCGACAGCATCATGTCATATTTCTTTTGCGCGGCGCTGCGTGCAAAAATTGGCTGGTGCGCGAGCAGAATCGAAACGTCAGCGGGCTGCACATCGGGAATTTTCGGCAGTTCTTCTGCGAAGCGCGCCGCAGTCGGGTCGCTGACTCCCGCGAGAAATATCGAACCAGCATCGGTCTTGATAATCTCGCCGCGATTGATCACGGGCTTGAAGCCGTGCAGTTTGAATGCGTTCAGCCACTTTTGCATGGCCCAGTAATATTCGTGGTTGCCGGGTATGTAATACGTGCCATGCGAAGATTTGATTTCAGCGAGTGGCGCCGAATCTTCGAACAGATGTTCGATGTTGCCGTCGCCGATATCGCCCGTAAAGCACACGATGTCAGCGTTTTGCGAATTCAGCATTTCGACGACGCGCGCGACGTACGGTTTTTTAATCGCCCTGCCAATGTGCAGGTCGCTCACCTGTGCAATACGTATTTTTTTCGGCAGTGCCTTGTGGCCACGAAAGCGCGGGCGGCGGCGGGGTTTGCC
>JAKQXK010000416.1 GCA_029561505.1 Spirochaetota bacterium
TTTGTTGGGGTCTGGTTCATAGTCACGCGTGTCGATCGAGATAGCCGCGCGTGCGAGGTTGTGCCAGCCGCCGTCGTAACCGCGCACGAGACCTTGCTGATTTTCAAGGCCGAGCTGTGTCGCGTTGCTTGTGCCTTCGCCACCCGTCGCCTGCACCTTGCTGCCCTGCAGATCGCGAATGTTGTATTTGCCGATGTGCACGCCGAATTGCGGGCGTACGATGCCACCGAAAAAGTCGCGCTCGAAAAACGCAACCGCAGCGGGGCGTTCATAAGAATACCGGTTGTAGGCGGAGTAGGTATTCCCCCCGGCATCGACCTTGCGCAGTTCGTCATTGTATTCAGCGTATTTGTCATAGCTGGTCGGGCCGAACGCGAGCGTATTCATCGTGCGTGCGCCAGTACCAAAGTAGTTCGCCCAGATGTTTTTTTCAAACACAATCGCCGACCGCACCCTGAAGAGTGAGTTCATGATATAAGGTGAATCCCAGTTGAGTTCGTGGTACTGATAGCCATAGGTCGTCTGAAAGAACTGTGCATAAATCTGGTGGCGATACGGTGTGCGGCGAAAAAGCGGGTCTTCTTTCTGGCCGTTCTGAAAGAAGAACACGCGCGCGCCATAACCAAAGCCGGTATTGGGGTCTGAGTTAACCAGTGGCAGACCTGTAAAGAAGCCGCCTTCTTTTTTCTTGGCAAAGTCTTTGTCGTTGAGAACGCGCTTGCGCTTCAGCGATTCGACGAGTTCTGCCGAAACATCATATTTTTTTGCCGTTGCTTCGTCGATTTCAGGTTGCTCCGCATTTTCTGCCGCTGCGGGTACCGCGGCAGCTGGTGTCGCGGGTGCGGCTGCTGCTGCGGGTTTATTTGCCGGTGCTTTTGCAGGCTTCTTTTTCTGCGCAAACACACCCGGTGCGGCTAATGCCAGCACCAAGAGGCTGATCAATATTTTTCTCATGTTGTCTCCTCGAGATGAACTAGTTGTGGCAGTGCAGAACCAGGCTCTGTATTTTTTGCCGCATTCAAATCAAGGCTGCCCGGTCGGCCATGAGGTGCGCATTGCCGCAATCGTCAATCGAAAATGGGCGCAAGTGACGCCCGCGCGCAACTTATGGTGAACTGATGTTCAGCAGGCGAACCGAACCGAAAAGGTGGAAAGCAGGCCGCTTAGGCCGCTTTTCACTTTTTCTAATTTTTTCCGTAATCTGCTAGATTTCTTTTTTCAGAACGCGGTATGTCTTGTATTTGACGCAGCCGATTTTTTCGAGCACGCTGCTCATCGCAGTATTCGTTTCGACGATCAGAGAACAGTCGGCTTCAGTAATGCCCATTGCGACGCCGTTCTCGATGGTCTTATGTACCATCGCAATTTCAATGCCCTTGTTGCGGTGTTCTTTCAGAACACCCATAATTGTCGTGCGCACACGTTTGATCTTGCGCATCTCGAGCAGTATTTTGATGATACCAAACGGGAAAAGGCTGCCTTTGGCTTTTTTGACCGCCTGGTTTGCGTCGATCAGGCTGATGGCAAACGCAATGGGTTTGCCGTTCAACTCGGTGATATAAGCGAGTTTTTCATTGATGATCATTTTCAGATCTTTAACAAGGTGCAGCCACTGGTCGTCGGTGAAAGGTACGTTGCCCCAGTTTTCAGCCCACGCCTGGTTGAAGATGTGTTTCACCGCTTCGGCTTCAGAATCGATGTTTTTGCGGTTCACCTCACGAATCACCATGCCGGGCTGTTTCAGCACCCGCTGGTTAATGAGCCGCATGAAATTTGGTACGGTCGTGTCTTTCAGGTATGCATACCAATCGACTTCTTTTTTGAACCCTGCATTTTCGAGCAGCTTCAGGTAATAAGGGGGATTGTAAGTGCATAGCAGCACAGGGTCGATGTCGAAGGCATCGACGAGCAGGCCGATCTCGTCATAAACCGCAAAGTTCATTGGCCCGAGTACAGAGGTACATCCCCGCTGTTTGAGCCATTTTTCGCCTTCAGCAAAAAGCGCGTTAACGGCCTCTTGGTCATCGAGTGCCTCGAAAAAGCCGAAAAACCCCTGGTTGGTCTTGTAATATTCGTTATGCGCAAAATTGCGGTGAACCGAGAGACGCGCCACAATTTCGCCGTCGCGCGTTGCGACAAACAGCTGTTTTTCGCCGATCTTGTTGAACGGGCCCTTCAAAATAAACTTCACAACTTCAGAATAGATGGGTGGCACAAAATGCGGGTAGGGGACATAAACCCGCTTCATGAAGTTCACAAAGTTCTTGGTATCTTTTTTTGTGTTGGCTAGCGCGCGAATCTGCAGAGACATCGGCGCAATGCGGTGAGAAGCAGATAGCCTGTGAACGAGAATTTTACTGAAAAACCCTGTGCCCGAAGAACCCTATAAGGGTTTTCGTCGAAAAGCCCGATAATAAAATGTGAAAATGCGCATACTGGTCTTAACTTTTGTGGTAAC
Organism: Spirochaetota bacterium; assembly: GCA_029561505.1. GTDB lineage: Bacteria > Spirochaetota > Leptospiria > Turneriellales > Turneriellaceae > Turneriella. Next base: position 2,459 of record JAKQXK010000416.1, read on the forward strand.
TGCCACGGTTCTCTGGGCACAGGCAGGTCGACCGGCAGCCACCACGACCCGGCCGGCGCCCGCTGCGACCGCCAGCCCAACACCTGCCTCACCGGCACGCCCAGCGAGCGCTGCGCCTACTTCACCCAAACCGGCGACGCCCGCAGCGGCAGCGCCGACGAGCGGCCCCGGCTCAACGGGCAACAGCAATAACAACGGCGGCTCGGCTAAAATCGAAGGCTTTGACGGCGTTGCCTGGGGCATGAGCTATAAAGAGATGAAAGACCGGTTTCGTGTCATGGCTTCTAATGCAAACGCAGCCGACAACGTTGAAATTATTTCTGACAACCCCGACCGCGAGATTCTGATTCGCCGTCGCGAAATTTATTACCGCTACGTGTTCTATAAAAAGCCCCCCGCCAAGTCGGTCGAATCGATGCCCAAACCTGAAGCGGGCAAACCTGCAGAAAAACCCGCAGTCGATGACCCCACCGCTGGCACGGCGAAGTTCTTCTTTGTCGAAAGTATATTTCCCCTGCTGAAATCTGACGAGCTCTACACAAAGCTCACAGAAAAATATGGCCAGCGCACCGGCTCGAGCGTCGGTGAAACCATGCGCGGTGCGCACACATGGGAAAAAGAAGAAGGTTTTCTCGTGCAGTGGGTTGAACCCTATGCGAAGATGGGTTATACCCGGTCGCTCTATTATCTCTCACGCAAAATTCGCGACGAAATCAAGGGTGATCTACAGGCGTGGCAGTTTGTGCGCGAGATCAAAGCTCTTGAATCTTTGCTGAAATAATTTTTTCCGGTGTGGCGTTGCAACACCGGAAAAAACACATGAAGAAAATTGCGGTTGTTATAAATCCCACTTCTGGCGGCGGGCGCACGCTCAAAGAGTGGCCCCGTATCGAGGCAGAACTTATCGCCAAGGGCCACGCGGTCACCGGGCATATCTCATCAAGCGAGGCGGATTTCAGAACGAAAACGCGCGCGTTCGCTCGCCGCTTTTCTGCGCTCGGCATCTGCGGCGGTGATTCATCGCTGACCATTGCGGCAGAAGAGCTCGCCGCCGCGAAATTCAAGGGAGACCTGGTGTTTTTG
>JAKQXK010000417.1 GCA_029561505.1 Spirochaetota bacterium
TATCGGGCAGCTCGTCGCCGGTGGCATTGCCGGTAAAGAGCGGCAGAATCACGTAGCCGAGTTTTTTACCCGGGCTTTTGCGTAGCGCGCGGCCGACGGCTTGTACGATGTCGACTGTGCTGCGGCGTGGGTCGGCGAAGAGTACTGCGTCGATGCCTGGTACGTCGACGCCTTCGGTGAGGCATTTGGCATTGGTGATGAGTGATTTGGGCGCTTTCGCGAATTCGGTGATTATTTTGCTGCGTGCGGCCGTCGGCATTTTTCCAGAAACGAAAAAGGTATCAATGGATGAAAAGGCAGGGTTTTCGTGTGTAAATGTATCCTGGTCGTTTTTGAAATCCTCAGCTTTCGCGATGCTGCCGTGAAACGAAACGGCGTGGCGAATCGGGTATTTCTTCATCGCCTTTCTCAGGGCAATCAGCGCAGCATAACTGCGTGCCTCGACGCCTGCTTTGAGCAGGGCGTTATCTTTCACGGCATCGACAATATCTTGATTACTGACAGCGAGGGTGATAATTTTGTAATCGCTCAAGATACTCGTGTCGACGGCGTGGGCAAACGACATGTGCTCGAACGTATTGCCAAAAAGATCGGGGTCATCCATGCTGACGATGTCATCGGATGAGCCGCGGTAACGACGCTCGGTCGCCGTCATGAAGATTCGGCGCTTGATCTTGATGTTGTCGTCGTAGAGTAAGTGGCTGAACAGCTTGTCGTTGGCCCCGACGGTCTTGTGCGCTTCGTCGAGAATCGCGAGATCGAACGTCGCTTGCGCGATTTTTGCTGCCTGTCCGAGAGTGCGCCCGCTTTGGTAGGTGGTAAAGATGACAGTGTTTTGACTCTTGTTCTTCTTAAGCCAATCGGCAATTTGTTTGATGTCGGTGACGCAGGGGATGCCGATGTCCTGGGTGTGAATGGCGATATCGTCGTTCTTGCCGATGCCCTCATCGCTGCACACACAGAGCCAGCGTATATTTTCTTTGTTCGCCGCAGCTTCTCGCAAATAAACTTCAAGAGTCTGCTTCACGAGCGCGAGACTGGGCACCGCGACAACAAGCGACTTTGCTTTGAGCTTGTTGGCGATCCAATAGCCAGCGAGGCTCTTGCCCGCGCCGCAGGGAAAAATTAATTTTCCGCGCGAATACTTCTGGGTAACGAAATGTGATACTGCGTTGCGGATTGCCTGCTGTTGATGCGGCCGGGGTTTGAGCGGCAGTAGCTTTGCCGGCTGCTTGCTGGCGAGTTTGGCGCGAACATAGTCAAAGAAGGTTTTGTCCAGCTTGTTCCATTCATCAGACAGAACAAAGCCGATATTGGGCTTACCCCGATACAGCGCAGCGTAATCATCCACAGTGGTAGCGACGAGGCCATAGCTGATATTCTTCGCCAGGTCAAATGACAGGCTCATGAACGTGGATATTTTGCGGTGCGAGATTTTCTGGTTCTCATCGCTGGCATACTTACACTGGATACTCCAGCATTCGCCTTCGATGGTTTCAGCAATCAGGTCGATGCCCTGATCGGTCTGCGGCAATTGGAGTTTTTTAACTACTGCTGACGGTACTTCTCTAAATAGCCAGACACTCTTCAACTTTGTCGTGTATTTGGGGTCTGA
>JAKQXK010000444.1 GCA_029561505.1 Spirochaetota bacterium
TGAACAATGCGCTCAACATGGGCGTGCGCATACGTTAAATGCTGAGGGCACAGACTTTTATTCTCGGCAACGCCGCCGCCATGGCGGTGATCGGTTATATTCTCGTTGCGCTCAATAAAGACTCGCTCGGTGCCGTTGCTATCACGACCTATATCGGTATTGTTGTCATGGCTGTGTCGCTGAAGCTGGCGGGCTACCTGATACCCCGACCACCGGCACCTGCAGACCCGGCGACCAAACAATATGGCGACGTCATGGATTGGGCAATGCTGCTTTTCGTCTGGCCGAGCTTTGCTGCGCCACTGATTGTTCTGCCTTACCTCATCGGCAGCGTCACAATGGTATTTGCGCTCTTCGCAGTAGGCATTGGTATGTTCGCCTTCATCGGTATTTGGGGCGTCAAGATCAGCAGCGACCGTATCAGCGGCAAACGCCGCCATGCGAAATGGTTCTATTTTATCCCTTCTTTGCTCTATACGGTTCCCGCGATGGTTATCGGCTATTTTGTCGTGGCCAGTTTCTCAGAAAATATCGCCGTGATGCGCATTGCCAACGCAGGTGGCCTGCTGCTCGGCGGCTTCTTCAGTTTTTACTGCATTAAACTCGCGATGTTTGACCTTTTCACCTACGATGTGCGGCGTTACAGCGTCTTTGATTTTTTGCCGCTGGTGCTGGTCATGCTGTTTGTGCCCCTCGTCGCCGAAATCGCGTTGCCCCTCTTTGCGGGCAAGGTAGAACAAATGTACCTGCTCTACACGCTCAGCATATTCGCGCTCACCGTAACACAGGTGCTGGGCGTTTTGTCAGTCACCCGCCGCGCAAAGTTTTGAATGACAGCCTATAACGTGTCTTTGTCTCACCGCTCAAGGTAGTGGGTAACGAACTTTCGCCACAAGAAAAAATTGTCGTCTCGCCGCAGAGTTTCTCGTTTGAGAATTTTGCCCTCGAGAACGGCGAATACCTCGCTGAGGTGAAGATCGCGTACGAGACCTATGGCAAACTCAACGGCGACCGGTCGAACGCGATTCTGATCGAACACGCATTTTCAGGCGACGCACACGCGGCCTTTTACCACGAAGGTGAGACGCGACCCGGCTGGTGGGACAAAATGATCGGGCCCGGCAAAGCTTTTGATACCAACCGCTTTTTTGTCATCTGCTCGAACGTGCTCGGTGGTTGCGCGGGGTCAACTGGCCCTTCGTCGATTAATCCCGAAACGGGCAAGCAATACGCACTCGATTTTCCGCAGGTCACAATCAAAGACATGGTGGCCGCGCAGAAACGCCTCACCGAACATCTCGGCATCGAAAAACTCTACAGCGTCGCCGGTGGATCAATGGGTGGCATGCAGGTTTTGCAGTGGTTAGTCAGTTACCCCCACGCCATGAAATCGGCGATACCGATTGCAACAACCGCACGCCATTCACCGCAGCAGATCGCGTTTAACGAAGTCGGCAGACAGGCAATCATGGCCGACCCCAAGTGGAATAACGGCAATTTTTACGATTCAGAGATTCCGCGGTCGGGGCTTTCGGTGGCGCGAATGGTTGGGCACATCACTTACATGAGCGAAAAGTCGATGGCCGAAAAATTCGGGCGGCGCCAGAAATCAGACCAGGACACAACGAAGTTTCACGCCGATTTTGAGGTTGAAGGTTATCTCAGAAATCGCGGCGATTTTTTCGTGCGCAGGTTCGACGCGAATTCTTATCTTTACATCAGCAAGGCGATGGATCTTTTCGACGTCTCAGATGGCAAACATTTGAGCGAGAAATTTTATGAGCTTGAAGCAAAGTTGCTGGTTCTCGCATTTAAGTCTGACTGGCTCTATCCGGCTTACCAGTCACTCGATATTGTGTCGGCGTGCAAAGTCGCCGGCGTGCCTGTCTCATACATCGAAATCGAGGCAAATTTCGGCCATGATTCGTTTCTCGTCGAGACAGAAAAGCAGGCGCAGCTCGTGCGGCATTTTCTCACGCGTGTCGACGAGCAGGTAAACTGAGACTTTCGAAATAGCGGAGCGTATTGAACGATGGAGTTACCGATTCAAGAGCTGCAGACCGAACGCATCGATTACCGTATAATACTGAACCTCGTCGAACCCAAAAGTCGAGTGCTCGACATGGGTTGCGGTGACGGCGAGCTGCTCTACCTTCTCAACCAGAATCTTGCCACGCGCTCGCAGGGTATTGAAATTGACCACGACCAGATTATGCAATCTGTTGAACGTGGCATCAACGTACTTTTGGGTGATCTCGACAGCGGACTTACCGATTTCAAAGATAATTCGTTCGACTACGTGATTCTGAACAACGCTTTGCAAGAATTGCGCTACCCTGACGATGTTATCAAAGACGCACTGCGCGTCGGGCGCCGCCTGATTGTTGGCTTTCCGAACTTTGCGTATTACAAGGCGCGGCTGCAGTTCTTTTTTTCAGGCCGAACGCCCGTCACGCCTTCTTTACCATTTGCCTGGTACGAAAGCCCCAATTTGCATCTTCTGACCATCGAAGATTTCAAAGAGTATTGTCGCAAGCGCAAGTATCGTATTCTGAGCGAGCGTTTCGTACGAAATCAAAAAGAAATCAGTTTCAGACCTAACCTGCTCGCGCAATGGGGAATCTTTCTCATTACACGGTAGCCACCGCGGGGCCACGAAGAATATCTTACACTATGATAATGCGACTGAAATCTTTTGCTGAGAATATCTACCTCAACCACACGCTCGCATTCGCCCTGCTGCTCGCCTTCGTGATTCGCAGCGTTGCGGCCTGGCGCAACTATGGACCTTTTGCCGTCGATGATTACCAAAACGTGATCGAACCAGCGCTGCGGTATCTGATGTTGGGCGACAGGCCTGAAATACCTTCACTGCGATTCGAAATTCTTCCCTACGCCTTTGCCTGGTTTATGAAGCCCCTCTACTTTATGGGCGTTAAGCGCGCAGACCATCTCGTCAGCTTTGCGTATTTCATCATGGGCGCCATTTCGCTGCTGCAGATTGTCGCGATGCACCGCAGCGGCGCGAGCGTTCTGAAGCCGGCGGCACAGCGCATGCTGACAATGTTCGCCGCGACATGGGCAATCGCGCCGCTTTTCACAAATAGTGCGGACATCGCCGGGCCTTCGTACATTTGCATGTCGTTTGCCGTTTT
>JAKQXK010000446.1 GCA_029561505.1 Spirochaetota bacterium
CTTCGCAGAGAATGTCACCCAGACGGTAAAGCCCGGGGCTGATGATACCAATAATGTCACCGGGGTAAGCGGTATCGATAGTGGTACGCTCTTGCCCGAAAAATGCTACCGGGTTCGCGAGTTTAACTTCTTTACCGAGGCGTGGCACTGTAACCGACATACCACGCTCAAATTTCCCGCTCGTGACGCGCAAAAACGCCACCCGGTCGCGGTGCAGCTTGTTCATGTTCGCCTGCATCTTGAAGACAAACCCGGTGAACCGGTTTTCGTCGGGGTTCAGCGTGTCGCCGTTGTCGAGCGTAATCGGCCGTGGCGCGGGCGCAAGATCGGTGAGGTTTGCGAGCAGATGCTCGACGCCGAAATTCGTCACTGCGCTGCCGAATAGCACCGGCGTCATTTCACCGCGCAAGAACTTCTCTTTGTCGAACGCCGGCAAAGCTTCGCCGGCAATCGCCACGTCTTCGCAGAACTTGTCGTGCTCTTTTTCACCCATGAGCTCGCGCACCTGAGCATCTTCGATGCCGTTCAGCGCTTCTGGCGCGCGATGAGCCCCGCCTGTCGTGCGTTCAAAGCGGTGCAGCTTTTTGCCATAAAGATCAAAATAACCTTTGAAATCACGGCCAGACCCCATCGGCCAGACGAGAGGCACCGCCGAAATGCCGAGCACCTTTTCGACGTTGTCGAGCAGCTCGAACGCCTCTAAGGCCGGCATGTCCATTTTATTGATGAAGGTGATGATCGGCAGATTGCGTTCGCGGCAGATTTTAAAGAGTTTAATCGTCTGCGGTTCTACGCCGCGCGAGGCATCGAGCAGCATGATCGCCGAGTCGACCGCCATTAGGGTGCGGTACGTGTCTTCGCTGAAATCCTGGTGGCCGGGTGTGTCGAGCAGGTTCATGACATGCCCTTCGTAGTTGAACTGCAGAGCCGCAGTTGAAACCGAAATGCCACGCTCTTGTTCGAGCGCCATGAAGTCTGACTTTGTCGACTTGCGGTCTTTTTTCGCGCGTACGTGGCCCGCGAGATGAATCGCCCCACCATAGAGCAGCAACTTTTCGGTGAGGGTCGTCTTGCCCGCATCGGGGTGCGCAATAATCGCAAACGCCCTGCGTTTTGCTATTTCATCGGTCAGCTCAGCCACGGCAGTCTGATAATGAGATGCAGACACGGCGTAAATGAGCTTACGGGCTAACTCGCCGGCAGAATGCGCACCATGCGCCGCTTACTTTTTGCAACTGCCGTGCTGAGTTTCGTACCTGTCTTTTTATACGCCGGCACTCAACCGGCAAAAAGCCCGGCAACCGCGCTCAGCGCCTTCACCGCAGATGTGACCGCGGCAGTCTGCGGCAACATACGCAAAGACACAAAAACCTGTGGCCTGAAACTCACCGGCGCCACGCGCAACGCAACGGGTCAAAACAGCGCCATCTGGGCCTTTACGGCGACGGTGCTCGCGCCGCTCTCGGTAAAGGGCGAACCTCGCGACCATATGAGGATATCCCTCGAACCTCTGACCATACAGGTGATGGAACCTGTGAACGAAGGTTTCACCGTCGTGGCCTATTACCGCGAAGACGCGGGTAGCTTCACGCGCGTCACCACCAATACTTTCGCCGCTGCGGCGCTGAACCCCGTCGACAAGGTCGTGGCGCGCTACGACGCAGGCTTTCTAGAAAAGAACCAGCTACACTACACACTGCCGCAGGTTTGGTCGACCGCAGGGGTTAGCCCCGGCGCAGAGTATGAAGCCGCGCTGACGCTTGAGCTCCTGAAGTCTGAAACAATCTCAGTTCAGCTGAATGATCTTGACGATAGCCAACTAAAAGATCTGACAATCACCGCCTGCTCTCTGGTTTCTGCGGGTAACTCTGCAAATGCCTGCGATGCGAATTCAGTCAGTCTGCCCGCCGGAAAATCGTCGCTGAGTCTGAAAGTCACGGCGAGGCGCAACATCAAGAGCAGCCAACCGGCATTCAAGGTGGCGATAAGGCAAACATCAAACAACCAGCCGATTCTGCAGCTTGCCGTACCCTTTAAGCCGCAACCCAACTATTTTCTGTTTGGCATCACGGGTTTTCTGTTTGGCGGACTCATCGCCGTCATGATTCTTTTTCTGAAAAAGAATCCAAAACAGAAAGTGAATATCTAATTGTTTCGTTCAATAACGCGAGCGAAGCTTATCTGCAGGCACAAGAACTACCACCCTCGCACGGCGCAGGTTGTCACGGCTGCCGCTGTGCGCGGTGAGCCGTGCAGCATCTTCGTCGCTGATGACAAGCGCATTACCTTTAAAGCGCGCAGCGTCGAGGGCTGAAACCTTGAGCGGCCTTTTGCCGGCACGCCGGCGCGCATCGGCCGAGGTCTCATCGCTGACAAAACCCGCGACTCCCCTGCGCACCGCCGTTGCACGGTTCAGAAAAGCGGCACCGTAGATCTGGCGGCCTGAGCTTGTGTAGATGCCCGCATCGAGCGTTGGTTCGAACGGCAGGTGCCGGGCATCGATGACAAGGCCTGTATAGAGCAGCGGCTCGAGGTCAGTACTGTCATATTCGGCCATGCCGGGGCGCTGATCATAATTCGACGCGTCGGCCCTGGTTCTGTCTGATGCCGATTCTGAGTTGAAGGCGAGCGGCAGGTGCGCCAGAAGCGAGCCCTTGCCGCGCAGCGGAATATCAAGCGTTGCCGATGCGCGGTTTTCTGCCAATTGGTAAGTCGAAACCTTGAGCTGGGCCCAGTATTCGGCGAGATCGGCATTGATGAGAACATCACCCGCACCCTCGCCTTCTGCAAGATTTGAGACGAGTTTTTCAGTGACAACGCTCAGTTTTTTCAAGAGTTCGTTTCTCAGTTCACGGCGCAATTCGGCATTGCTGCTGCCAAGCCTTGCCCCGGTGACCTCAAGCACGGCGTTCAGGTAAATCTTGTTGTTAGGCCAGTCAACGACTGCGTCGACGCGCACGGGCTTCTGCGTGGCGGCTGGCGTGACGCCCACTGCCACGAAGAATAATAGAAGTACGGTAATCTGCGGCAGCTTCACATTCTATTCTCGATAGAATTGCCGCAAAACTGCTGTCTTTTTCTCGAGCAGGTTCGTGATTAAAAAACGGCGGAAAGTCTGCAGAAACAGGAAATGGGAGGCTGGTATGTGAGTCGTCGACCGACGACCTAGTCGCCAGCAAAGCTGGTTAATCAGTCGCCGACTAATCAGTCGCCGACCGACGACCTAGTCGCCAGCATAGCTGGTTAATCAGCTATCAAATCGAGCGCGTCGTCTTGGTTCTTGTAGATGTCGAAAACTGAGCCTAACTTAGTGATTTCGAGCAGATGGTCGACATCTGAACTGATGGCGCACAGGCCAAAGCGGCCGTTGCGGCGCTCTATTTCTTTGTAGATATTCAGCAGAATACCTAATGCGGCAGAATTGATAAAGGGCACCTTTTTCATATCAACAAT
>JAKQXK010000452.1 GCA_029561505.1 Spirochaetota bacterium
TGCGGGCAAATGCCGCATGCGATTCGATCGCCTCGCGGTATTGCTTTCGGTAAAACCACGCCTCACCGTTCCAGAAGGCGGCTCGCACGACAAACGGTGACTCGGGAAAATCGCGCTGCAGCGCTTTGAACTCGAACTGCGCTGTTTTGTAATCGCTTTCGTAATAATACGTCATCGCGAGGTAATACTGGGCGTCGTCGCCATATTCGCCTTTCGGGTCTTTCAGAATGATTTCTTGCAGAAGCAGGCGCGCCGAATAGAAACTCTTCTCTTTAAAAGCGACCATCGCAGTGCGAAAACTCTGCTCTGAATCGAATGAGTCTGAACGAAGCGCGCGGTGGGGCAGCAGAGTCGCCAAAAAAAGCGCGAGAGCGATAACCCGCAATGAACCACGCATCAGAGTATGAAGCGTGAAAGATCCTGATTTTTCACGATATCGCCGAGCTCAGTGGTTACGAAATCCCGGTCAACTACCACATCTTTGCCCGCAAATTTTTCAGGTTCAAATGACGGCTTTTCAAAGAGTTTTTCGAGAATCGTGTGCAGGCGCCGCGCACCGATATTTTCGTTACGCGAATTCATTTCATAGGCGATTTCGGCGATGGCCTCAAACCCTGAATTTTCAAACTGAATGTTGACATTTTCGGTTGAAAGCAGTGCCTGATATTGTTTGGCGAGCGCATTTTTCGGGGTTTTCAGAATGCTGACATAATCTTCACGCACCAAAGGTTTAAGCTCTACGCGAATCGGAAACCGCCCTTGCAATTCAGGAATCAGATCGGTAACCGAGGCAATATGAAACGCGCCGGCCGCGATAAAAAGAATATGGTCGGTTTTCACTGAACCGTGTCGCGTGTTGACGGTTGACCCTTCAACGAGCGGCAAAATGTCGCGCTGAACACCCTCGCGTGAAACGTCGGGCGAGCCCTTGCCACCCCGGCTCGCGATCTTGTCGATTTCATCGATAAAAACTATGCCCGTATTTTCTGTGCGGCGAATTGCCTCTTCTTTGAGTTTTTCCTGATCGATCAGCTGCTCGAGCTCTTCCTGATAGATCAGCTTTCGCGCCTGCGCGATGCTCACGCGGCGGTTCTCGCGCTTCTTGGGAAAAATATCGCCGAGCATGTTCTGCATCTGGTTCTCGATCTCTTCCATACCGGGAATCGCCATCATCTGAACCGATACCTGGGGGCCCGGCGATTGTGAAGTGCGCAGCTCAACGTCGCGGTCTTCGAGTTTACCCGCTTTGAGTTTCTTGCGAAAAATATCGCGTGCAATCGCCTCGTCGTCATCTGCGGCCGCATCGACCGTTTCTTCGGTTTTCGGCTTCTCTGCCGCAGACTTGCCCGAGAGCAGCAGATCGAGCAGGCGCTCTTCGGTGCGCTTTTCAGCGTCTTCTCTAAATTTCTCTTCGAACTCTTGTCGCACGATCTTCATGGCAGTCATCAGCAGATCACGAATCATGCTCTCGACGTCTCGACCTACATAACCCACTTCGGTATATTTAGTGGCTTCGACCTTAATGAAGGGCGCGTTCGCCATTTTTGCCAGGCGGCGCGCGATTTCGGTTTTGCCCACGCCGGTGGGGCCGATCATGATAATATTTTTAGGATGTATCTCTTCACGCAAAGCATGTTCGCCCAGCGCCAGACGGCGCTCTCTGTTTCTGAGCGCTATGGCTACAGCACGTTTTGCGTCAGCCTGACCGATAATGAACCCGTCGAGATGCCGTACGATCTCGGTCGGTCTGAATTCTGAAAGCATTTCAGTCAAGATACTGTGGCCTGCGCTTTTCGGCAAGTGCGCCCATCGCTTCGCGAAAGTTTTTCACAATCACTGGCGTGGTGAACGATTCATAGATATGCTTGAGCGTCGTTTCAGAGCGTTCCAGAATTGGGGCATTGATTGCCTGCTTGGTTCGTTGCAGCGCCGACAGGGGTATGCGGTTCAGATAGTCGAGCTTCTTGAGCGTCAGTTTGCGCAGCGATTCGATATCAGCTGCCGTTTCGTCGATAAGGCCAATCGCCTTGGCCTCGCCGGCTTTGTAATTCTCGGCAGCGCACACAGAATTGACGAAGGGTGGGTAGACAGTACGCGCAATTTTGTCGATAAAATTGCCTGGTAAGGGCAGACCGACGAGCACCTCGCTGAAAGAGATGCGGGCCTTACCTTCGAGCATATACTTGTAGTCGCTGCCGACGGTGATGACTGCTCCGCCGCCCATTGCATAACCCGTCACCTCGGCAATCACAGGCTTATCAAAGCGCAGCAGGTGATTGAAAAAAAGAACAATTTCGCCCACTTCTTCGGCGAGTTTTTCGTCAGGCACCGATGAGACATTTGACGCGTCGAGTCCGTTGGAAAAAAATTTAGGATTTCCCGATGTGAACACGAGCGACGCGTATTTTGGGTCGGCCTGCGTTTCTTCGAGAATTTTTGTCAGTTCGATCAGGCTCGCCCGAGTGAGAGAGTTCTGTTCGTTGGTGCAGATATCGACGAAGCGCGTTACCTTTTTTCCGCTGCCGTGGTCGCTGAGTTTGAAATTCATAATGAACCTTTCCAATGCCCGCCACGCCGGGTAAAGGAGAACTCACTGCGTGCGCTGATGGAAATTTATTCTGTTACAGGGCGTGCAGCAGCAACAGGCAATTTGAACCGTAGCGGTAAACCTGTATGTCGGGGTTAGCCGCCAGAAATTCCTGGGCCATCGCCGGGTTTTTTTCATGCACCTGCATGAGCAATAAAGGATACGGCGCTGCCGACTCAGCGACTGCCGAGCGATAGAGCATCACGAGATTGGCAGGGTCATTCGAGGCGCTGTTGCCATAAGTGTAAGGTGGGTCGGCCCAGACGACCACGGGCACCTCTTTCATACTGAATGACTCGCTCAAAACCTTGTTTGCCCGCGACCTCACCAGCGTGTAGAGCGAACGGTCAATGTCGAGAGATTGTAATGCACGCTGAATATCGCTGAGGCGCTCGGGCACAAGGTCGACAAAAGTTGCGTGCGCGGCGCCGAGGCTCAGCGCCTCAATGCCCATTTGGCCGCTGCCGGCAAAAAGATCATAGAAGACCCATGGCTCTTCGATATCCACGTGATTGCGCACGAGTTGAAAAGCGGCCTCTTTGACGCGTGCGCTTGTTGAATTCTGGTGCTGTTTATGCGAGCGCGCACCAGGTATGGCCGTGCGCTTCAGGCGCCCCGAGCCAACCCGCAGCGACGAACGTTTCACGACGCCCGGCGGCCGTTCCGCCGTCCTGAATTTTCAGGTCGGGTAAGTTTATAGCGCTTCATTTTGTCATAGAGGGTCTTGCGTGAAATCGCAAGGTGCCGGGCAGCTTCGGTTACCTGCCAGCCATAGCGTTCGCAAACGGCTGCAATATAGCTGCGCTCAACAGCATCGAGACTGAGCGGCTCTTTTTCACTGCCGGCAAGCCCCTGAAAGAGGGTTGTGGGTTCGGGTTCAACCTGTTCGCGCAAGAAGCTTTTGGCCGCGCGAAAGGCTTCGTCATCGTCGCCTGCGCGAAACAGCTCGAAAACGGGTATCCCCTTGCTCTTGGCCAGGTCGTGCAGAAGATCAAGCGTCAGGTAGAGGCCGGCGTAGCCGCTTGAAAAATCAAAACGTTCAAGTATTTTGGAAGCCAGTTCTGACTGACCTTCGGCCAGCGCAGCAAATTTGCGCCGGGCAATATATTCGGCGGCGATTTGCGAAATATCATGGGCGCGTTCGTGCAGAGCCGGCAATACTGTTGCCGCCTTACGCAGCACAGAGAGCAGCTCTTGCCTGAAAGAACCGCGGCGCACCAGCTGGCCGATATCTTGTGTTATTTCGAGTACATAACGCTGGCGGTTCTGTGCGTCAGACGCATCGGCGTCCCGCAGCGACTTAATGTGTTGCAGCAGCTGCCCCTGATTCTGCCAATTCAGCAGCTGGGCATTTTTAACGCAGACAATCGGTATCTGGGCCGAGCCGCCATTTTTTTTGGGCTTTTTGCGCTGCGGCCAGATAGCGGCGGCGTGTAAGCCCGCAGGTATCTTCGCGAGATCAATGATCTGGTAGCGCAGCGGTTTCAACGGGCTGATCAGCGCGGCGTAATATTCAACGAATTCGTCGCTCGGTATCGCGTCGGTACACGACAGAGTCAGATAACTGTGAGCAGCCGCGATCTCGATTACCTGTTCCCTGAATTTGAGTATTGCGTTTGATCGGCCCTGCATAAAAGCCGGAAATTTCTTCAGAGTGTGTGACTCTGGTTCGAGCCTGGCGAGCCGGCGCGTCAACATTTCATTTTCATCGTTGACGAGAATGCGTTCGCCAAGCTGCTGCAGTTTTTTGCGCTGCGAATCGAGCAGCCAGAACCATTCTGACCGCCCAAGACCCTGTACTCGACCAGCCTGCAGCCGGTAGTGCCCCATCGAGTCAATATGGTTCAAATTCTGAGGAAAAAGCGAGAAGGCCTTTGCGCGATCATCTTCGTGCATCAAGAGACCAAGGGAAACACCGCCACGTTCGGCAGCGTAAAGCTCTGCCAGCGCAGCGACAATGGCGTCGGTAGATTCGGTCAGGTAGTTCGAGTCAAAGATGACAATGCTGCCCGCCAGTGATTCGCTGCGTAAATTCAGCTTGCTCACCGAGCGCAGGCGATAGCCCTCGGGCAGGTTCTTGCGGCAATGCAGCGCAAGCGCGCGATTTCGGGTTACCAGCAAGACGCGAAACATCGAAGCCGACCCAGTTGATAACCGGCACAAAGCGTCAACTATCCGCAGAAATTTCGGAAAAAAAAAGCGAAAATGAATATTATTTGAACATCTGCGTGATGCGCAGTGCGCTTTCACCGATATTTGTATCTGAAACATCGACGACCGTGTGCGCCAGTTCAAGATAAAGAGGCTCACGGCGGCGAAAAACCTCGAGCAGCTTTTCAGGTGAATCTGCGCCGCTGAGATCAGGGCGTGAGGCATTTCGCGCGAGCGATGATAGCCGGTATCGCATCTTCTCTTCGCTGACAGCAATATAAATACAGAAAAAACGCTCGCGCAAGAGCGCAATCTTTCGCTCGCTGCGCGAGCCATCGGCTTCTTCGACGATTCCCCCCCCGCAGTCGAGCAGCAGGTGCTCGTTGGCTGCCGCATTCTGCAGCGCCGCGTATTCGAGATCGCGAAACGCAGGCCAGCCCTGTTGTTTGACAATCTGCTCGATCTTCATGCCGGCATTGCGCTCAATTTCTTCATCGAGTGAAAGCAGCGGTATGTTCCAGAATTCTGCAAGCCGGCGTGCGATCGCCGATTTACCCACACCGCGAAAACCAATGAGCGCAAGCCTGGGTTTCGCAGGCGCGTTGATGCGCGCTCGGCCGCGTGCCGCAGGGCGGCGTTTGCGTCGGCCACGGTCGCTCATTTAAGCCTCTTAATTTCTGCGAGTAACGCCTTTTCCATGTCTTTGACGGGAGCCGGTTTGCCGGTAAAAAGTTCAAACTGCAGTACGCCCTGGTACATCAGCATCTTATAGCCGAGAACGATTTGGCATCCTCGTTTTTTTGCGAGCCGAATGAGCGGCGTTTCAGCCGGATTATAAACAATGTCAAATATGGTTTGGTGTTTTGCGAGCTCAGCTGCTTTCAGCGGTGATTCGCTGGCAGAAGCAGAACCTTTCATGCCCATCGGCGTGGTGTTGATGACGATATCGTACGGGTGCAGCTCTTCGGGGGCCGCGTAAGGCTGGCTCAGCCATTTGCGTCCGCTTTGCGGCATCAGGTCAACGAGAGACTTCTGCAAGCTTTTGCCCTGCGGCTGCAGGTGCAGGGTGACCTTCGGGTTTTCACTGTTGAGCGTGAGGTTACGCGCAAGCTGCATCGCCATCATGGGGTTTCGCGCCAGAATGCCGATCTCTGCGGGCTTCTCGCGCGTCAGCGCAAACGCTATACTGCGCGCCGAACCACCCGAGCCGATAACCAGAATTTTTTTACCGGCCAGCGAAACCTTTGATTTTCTGAGCGCCATCATAGCGCCGGGCCCGTCGGTATTGTAGCCTTCGAGCAGGCCGGTTTTTCCCCAGACAACGGTATTCACAGAGCCGATCTGCAGGGCAAGCGGGTCAATTCGGTCGAGCAACCGGCGGATTGAGATTTTATACGGTATCGTCACCGAAAGGCCCTGAATATTCCACTGCTTCATCGAATATTTGAGCTGTATCAGGTTCTTGAGCGGAAACGCGAGGTATACAGCGTTGATCTTGCGGGCGGCGAAGGCGGCGTTATGCATCGACGGCGAAAATGTATGGCTCAGCGGATTACCGATGATTCCATAAACTTTGGTCGCCGCATCTATTTTCATTGTTTGGTTCTGCCTTGGCTCACTTCGCTCAGAATAACCTGACGAATAAAGCGCAGGGAAACTTTATCTGAGTGCTCGTCAAGATATTCGCAAAGCCGGCGCACCGCGCCGTCATTAATTGTATTCTCAGCCGTAAGAATCGGTGACCGTTTCATGCCCATCGGGTTATCACCGTCGTCAACTATCGCCAGGCGCATGCCGCGCTCTGCGGCCCAATCGAGTGCGATCTCCCGATAGGCAACCTGAAATCTGAGCATCTCGCCGTCGTCGTCTTCTGGCAGCTGCCAGATATAAATCGCCAGCCTGTTGTGCGCATCTTGAAGAAAGCGCTTCTGCAGAAACCGGTGATCCTGCTTTACGAGTTCGCGCCGAACCTCAACGAGCATTACCTGCGCGATTCTTCGAGCAGAATCTTTTCGAGAATTCCGGGTACAAACTCAAGTGGTACACCGGGCAGTCGACGGTCATTGATGATTGTCGTCGGCGTGCCCGTGATCTTTATTTTATTGCCGGCTGCAATATCAGCCTTGACTTTCGCCATCGTTGCCTGGCTCTTGAAGCACGACGCCATTGCACCGGTGTTCAGGCCCGCACCCGCCGCAAGGCTTTCAATGGCGCGTTCGGTCACCGGGTTGCGAAAGAAGAGTTCTTGCTGCATGAAGACGGCGTCGTGCATCGGCCAGAATTTGCCCTGCGCTTCTCCGCATTCTATCGCGCGCGCCAGGTCGCATGCGCCCACGTGAAACGCACGTTTCATCGCGTCATTGCACTGTATGTCAAGCGGGTAATGGCGAAAAATCACGCGCACCTTGTCGCCGTGTTTTTTGACGAACTCATTGAGTACGATGCCCATGTCTTTGCAGTGCGGGCACAGCGGATCGGCAAATTCCATGATTGTGAGCACCGGGTTGGCAGCGCCTTTTGACCCCGACCTTGGTTTGTCGAGTTTGACGAGTTCGCCGGCTTTCCATTGCTTATAGAATTCATTGTTCAGCTGTTCGCGCAGCTTTTGCTCTTGTTCGGTCGCCCCGGCAACCGGAGCACTCTGCGCCTGCAGTGAAGCATTGTTCAGAAAGAAGCCAGAGCCGAACGTGGCAGCAAACAACACGCCCAATACGGCCTTGCCTGCGATTGAAATGTTCTCAGCTTTAATCATTTTGGCTCCGTCACGGTTGAAAAGGTACGCACCTGCGGCGAGTATTACAGAAGCGATATACGTAATCGCGCAGAGGCGGCAGATGCTGCCCAGCACGACGAGCGAGTAAAGAAGCAAGAAAACGTCAAAAAGTAACGCTGAGATAGAACCCCAGAAAAGCAGCCGCAGCGCAGTGTCGTTCAGCGACAGCAGCAGAAATGCCGCCAATGCTGCCATTGAACCATAAAATACATAACCGTAAAGTGCGAGCGGAAAGCCGAAAACCTTGCCCACCGCTGAATCCTTTGCCTTGTCGCAGCTGCTGGTCTGGTTGACGTCGCAGACGGCTGAGCCGAGTTCTGTCTTCGCACCGTTGTGTTCATAGATGAGAATACCTGAAAACAACAGGCCGATGAAAGCCCCGACGAACACGAGGGTTGCGGGCAGAATGAGGGGTTTTTTGAACATGAGCTGCAAGAAGAATCTTTAATTTTGCATGAGCGGGCAAGCATTTTTGAAACGGCGTCTGGCAATTCGATTGACGTGACTGCCGCCAAATAAATGTCGAGGGTGTCATGGCAGGTACAACACCGGGTTTCATCGACAATAAACGCACCGAAGCCGAAGCACGCGAAGATCTGTTACGCCGCGCGCTTGAAGAGCAGGTCGCGCGCAATAACCTTGCAGAACACGCGCTACCAATTGAGCGCCTGATGGATAGACTCAGCGCCGGTGAAAGACTGAAGCCAGAAGAATACGCCCTGATATCTGAAGAAATTGCCCGCATTCAGGCGCGCAACCACGATCATCTCGCAAAGCTCGACGAGTTACTCAGCAGCCGAATCGCCGGCGAAAGTTGAGGGCTACGGTTATGCGCCGCGCGCACCTGCCCGTTTGTTGTCTGCTGCTCGTGACCGCGATGGCGGCTGCTTCTAAAAAATCACCACCGGCGACCAAAACATTTGAAGAAAAAGAGCAGATCGCGATCGAGATGAAAAAAATCTCGAAGCAGCTCGACGTGCGCTGCGAGTATTGCCACAGCGATGCCGAACGCGGGCTGAAAGAAGGTGATTACACACTGCTGACGCGCGAAGGCGAATACGCTCACGAGGCAATGTTTCCCATCAGCGAGCAATACAAGGTGCAGTGCTCGTTTTGCCATGCCGGCAACGAATTCACGCCTGCAGGCGAACGCAGTCACCAGGATATTAAATTCATGAAGAAATACAAACGCGAAAAGCGCAAAGTGCTCTCGTGTGCTTCATGCCATATACCTGGTGAGGCAGGCAAAGAGTTTCAGCGCCTCACAAAATTCGCGAAACGCATTGGTTATCGCTGAACTTCTGTTCAGGTTACCCTTCAAAAGCCTTCAGATATTCAAGAGCATGCTCTCGAGCGCGGCAAGGTCACCGGCTTCGGCAGTTGTGCTTTCCCATTCGAGCAGCTCGGTGGGCAGTTCGTCGAGAAAGCGCGACGGCGTGGCATCGGTAATGAGGCCCCTGTTTTTGCGGGTGCGCGAAAGCGTGAGATACAGTTTTGCTTTTGCACGGGTCAGCGCGACATAAAGCAGCCGGCGCTCTTCTTCGATACCCTGCACTTCGTTCGCTTCGGTTTCATTGTCTATCGACCGCTGGTGCGGCAAAATGCCATCTTCAAGGCCCGTGACGAATACTGTATGAAATTCAAGTCCTTTCGCCTGGTGAATCGTCATGAGCTGCACTTTCGGCGTTTCTGATTCGTTTTCTTTGTCATCGGCGGTCAGCAGCGCGACGAATTGCAGGTATGTATAAAGATTGCGCTCGGCGCCTTCGCCCATATTCGGCAACTGGCGGTCGCTGTTCTCGAAATCATCTACCGAGCGCATTAGCTCGCGCACGTTCAGCAGTTTATTGATAATTTTTTGCGCGTCGACTCCCTGGCGCACATATTCGCGCTCGAGCTGCAGTGCGTCGACAAGGTTCTGTGCTGCTTTGGCCAAGTTTCCCGTCTTGCGAATTTCATGCTCATGCGTCGCGATGAATTCTTTGAATTCCATGATGCCGGCGAGAGTCGCGGCATTGATGTCGATTTCGCACATTTCAATCTCGGCCAGAACATCCCAGAGGTGCTTTTTATTCAGCTGTGCGTATTGCGAGAGCCGCTGAATCGCCGTTTCAGAAATGCCACGTTTCGGCATGTTGAGAATGCGCGAGAGCGAGCGGTCGTCTGCATGGTTTGCAAAAAAGCGCAGGTAAGCGAGCACGTCTTTGATTTCGGTGCGGTCATAAAACTGGTAGCTGCCACTCACATGGTACGGAATGTTTCTCTGCCGCAAGACCTCTTCGAAAGAGCGGCTCTGAAAATTGGTGCGGTAAAGTACGCAGAAGGCTGAGTACTCCCCCCTGATTTTGACCTTTTCGGCTATGATCGTGTCGGCGACGTATTCGGCTTCACCCAGACCGTCGGCAGCCTCGAAGACGATCGCGCGATTGGGTGTGCGCCGCTCACTGAACAGCCGTTTTGGGTGGCGCGCGGTGTTGTTTTCTATGAGTTTGTTTGCGATGTCGAGAATGTACTGGTCAGAGCGGTAGTTCTGCTCGAGAGCAATGATGTCCGCTTCAGGAAACCGTTCTTTAAATTCGAGCATGATTCGGGTATCAGCCCCGCGCCACGAATAGATCGACTGGTCATCGTCACCCACCGCGCACAGGTTAAAAGGTTCACGCATCAGCTGGCTCAAGAAACGAAACTGCAGCGGATTCGTATCCTGAAACTCGTCAGCGAGAAAATGCGAAAAACGTTCACGGTAACCCTCGCGAACTTCGTTGTCGTTGCGCAGCAGCCGCTCAGGTATCAAAATGAGGTCGTCGAAGTCGAGCGCATTCATACCCGCGATGCGCCCGACGTAAGTATCAACAATTTCGGTTATGGGTCGCTGCGGTACGCGCAGCCGCCAGATATCGTCGGCGAAATAGTCGCTCATCGCTTCGCCGCTGTTTTTCCAGTCTGAGATTGCCTTGATGAGCTTTTTTTCATCGAACATGTCGGTATCGACACCCGATTGCACGAGCACCTCGCGCGCGAGCGTCAGCTGGTCATCTTGACCCATGATGGAAAAGTTTTTGCCCACGCCAGCTTTTTCAGAATTTTCGCGCAGTATCATGAGACCGAGGCTGTGAAAGGTACCAATAAAGATGCCGCGTGGATTCTTACCCACGAGTTCGCGAACCCGCTCACGCATTTCGCGCGCCGCCTTGTTGGTGAACGTAACCGCGCAGATTGCCGACGGTTTAAGCCCCCGTTTCATCAGGCGCACGATGCGGTTCACAATGACACCCGTCTTGCCAGAGCCCGCGCCTGCCAGCACGAGCAAGGGGCCGTCGCCGTGGTCGACGCAGGCGGCTTGCATGTCGTTCAGCGGGTAGGCCACGATGCCAGTCTGCTAATGTGACATAATGCGGCGACCAGAAGTCGCGCAGGCAGGCTTAAACCTTGTAACGGAATATGGGTTCAAGATCAGTGGGGCTGTTCATTTTGATCGGCAGCTCCCTTATATACCCGGTGCTCAGGTCGACGACCCAGCCGTGCAGCTCGATCTGGCGCTTTTTCCAGGCTTTCTGAATAATTGTTGTTTTGGCCAGGTTGCGCACCTGTTCTATCACGTTGAGTTCGACGAACATACGCTCGCGCAAGCGCCTGTTGTTGATGTGTTCCAGTTCGACCGCGTGTGCCGCATAGACCTCTTTAATATTGCGCAACCATTTGTTTGCGAGCCCCAGATCAACATTTTTCATCGCTGCCGCAACGCCGCCGCACTCATAATGCCCGCAGACGATCACCTGCTTGACCTTTAAAACCTCAACGGCATACTGCAGCACAGACAGCATGTTGAGATCGGTATGCACGACGAGGTTTGCCACGTTGCGGTGGATAAAAATTTCACCGGGTTCGGTTTTGGTGATTTCATTAGGCGGTACCCGGCTGTCAGCGCAGCCAATCCACAGCACCTGCGGTTCTTGCCCGCTTGCGAGCTTGTCAAAATAGAGCCGGTCGCGCTCGAGATTTTCAGCAACCCAGCTGCGATTGCCGTGCAGCAGCCGGCGGTACATGACCGACTTGACGCTTTTTAAGTCGGTCTTCTCAGGTATATACGGTAAATTTTTTTCTTGCAGAATGATGTTGCGGTTGGGGGCGCTTTCGCGAAATTCGGTGATAAGCTCGGCGATATCGTGGTGAATACGCTGGGGATTTTCAGCGTACAGGGTCACCTTAGCTCCGTTGGGTATCTGGCGCAGTTCTTCGCTGAAACTGGCGCGGTGCATGAAACTGATATCGTCGGTGAGACGAATCAGGTGCTCGCCATCTTTTATTGAAGAGAAATATCCCTTCTGAAAGTTGCTCCGCAGAATAAAACCCAGGGCGACCAGAAAACCGATTCCTGTGCCTATTAGCACGTCTGAAAAAATAACGGCAATAATCGTCACGACAAACGGAACAAATTGTTCTTTGCCCGAAACCCATTGTTCGCGAAAAACTTCGTAGCTGCTCAGTCGATAGCCGACAGCCGCGATAATTACCGCGAGCGCGGCGAGTGGTATGAGGTTGAGAACCGAAGGCAAAACAAAGAGCGCGAGCAGAAGCAACACACCGTGCATGATTGTCGAGCTGCGGTGCGTGGCGCCTGAATTGGCGTTCGTGACCGTGCGAATGATGACCGTCGTCAGTGGCAACCCGCCGGCGAATCCGCTCAGCACATTGGCTGCACCCTGTGCGCAGAGCTCACGCTTTTTGTCAGTCACACGGCGCTGTGGGTCTATTTTATCGGCAGCCTCTAGGCCCAGAAGCGATTCAAAGCTGCCGACAATCGCGAGTGTCAGCGCGACAGACCACACCTCTTTCTTTTTCAGCAAAAGCGAGAAATCGAGGTTTGCGAAGTGATGGCCAAATTCGCTGAAAGAAGCGCCGCCGGGCAGGCGCAAAAGGTGTGAGTCTGTGAGGTCTTTCAGCCAGCTGATCTTGCCAGCGATCATATTCAAGAATACGGCGGCGACGACCGCGACAAGTGCACCCGGTATCATCTGCAGAACGGCGTGGCGGTTTTGCACAAAACGGTGCCAGGTCACGAGCAGCGCGACAGAAGTGACCGAAATAAGAATCGCGGTCGCGTTGAGATAGCGCGTCATGATCCAGAGTTCTGAAAAAGTGTTGTGACCGTCGGGTTGAATGAACTCCATATCGCCGACAAAATCAGAGTCATAACCGAACAGGTGCGGAATCTGCTTCAGAATAAT
>JAKQXK010000460.1 GCA_029561505.1 Spirochaetota bacterium
AGAACAACGCGCTGCACGTCGGCGAACCAGGCGTCGGCAAAACAGCGATCATGCGTGGCCTTGCGCAGAAACTGGTCGCTGGCGACGTGCCGCCGCGCCTTACCGGTTATGAAATTTATTCAATCGATGTAAGCTCGCTCGTAGCCGGCACACGCTATCGCGGCGACTTCGAAGAGCGCATGCAGGCGATCATTGCTGCGCTGGCTGCGAAGAAGAAAGTCATTCTATACATCGATGAGATTCACCAGATCGTCGGTGCAGGTGCGACGCGCGGCGACAGCATGGATGCAGCGAATATGCTGAAGCCCGTGCTCACGCGCGGCGATATGCGCTGCGTGGGTGCAACCACATACGAAGAATACCGCCGCTATTTCGAAAAAGACCGCGCGCTGTCTCGCCGCTTTCAGAAGGTAGACATTTCAGAACCGTCGCGCGACGACGCCTACCAGATTCTGCTCGGCCTCAGAAAGCTGTACGAAGACTACCACGAAGTTGCGTACAGCGACGAAATTCTCAGAAAGGCTGTCGACCTGTCGGCCGAGCATATCAACGAGCGCTACCTGCCCGATAAGGCAATCGACGTCGTCGATGAGGCGGGTGCTTCGTTGCATATACATAAGCCCAAGCAGCGCGAGGTGCTTGAAACCGACCTGCGCGCGATCGTCTCGAGACTCGCGAATGTTAATCTCGAATCTTATAATAATGCTGAAGGCGCCGGCCTCAAATCGATCGCCGAAAACCTTAAGGCACGCATCTATGGTCAAGACGCAGCAGTCGAAAAAATCGCGCGCGCGATTAAGCGCCACCGCGCCGGTCTCGGCAACAAACAAAAACCGATCGGCAGTTTTTTGTTCACCGGCCCGACAGGCACCGGTAAAACTGAACTGACGCGAGCAATCGCCGCTGAACTCGGCGTTGAACTGATTCGCTTCGACATGAGCGAGTACATGGAAAAGCACAGTATCTCGCGCCTCTTGGGTTCGCCGCCGGGTTACGTCGGCTTTGATCAGGGCGCGCAGCTGACCGACGCGATACGCAAACACCCCCGTTCGGTGCTGTTACTCGACGAAATTGAGAAGGCACACCCCGACATCTTCAGCACTTTGCTGCAGGTCATGGACTACGCCACGGTGACTGATGCCACGGGTAAAAAGGCGGATTTCAGACACGTACTCGTCATTATGACATCGAATGCCGGCTCGGGTGAGTTGAATACCGCGCGCATCGGCTTTGAAGACAAGGCCAAGGGTGCCGCGCATGTCAAGTCGGCGCTGAAGACTTTCTTCTCACCCGAGTTCTTGAACCGTCTCGACGACGTTGTCGTCTTCGACAGGCTTTCAGATGGGGTGCTCGACAAGATTGTTGATAAAAACCTTGCACAACTGAACCAGCAGCTCGAAGAAAAACAGATTGTTGTGGCGCTCACGCAGAGCGCGCGCAAGCACCTCGCCGAAAAAGGTTATGACCCCGTAATGGGTGCGCGCCCGATGGCCCGCCTCTTTCAAGACACGCTGCGCGACATCATCACCGATGCGATTATTGACGACCGTGTTGCTGCCGGCGACACCGTCACGATCACACTCGAAGGTGAAAAGCTGGTGGTTCAGTCGATAGCGGCAGAAGGTGAAAAGCCGAAAGACGAAGGCGTCAAAACACAATCAGCCCGCAAACCAAAACCACCGGCGAAGCAGAAAGCTGTGGCAAAAAAGAAGAAACCGTAACGCAATGTCACGGATTATTCTTTTTAAGATCGTGGCGACGGTCATAACCGTCACGCTGTTGCTTTTTCAGATCGTTATCTGGAAAAAACTCGCGCCTTACGTCGACCGCACGCGTTTTCGCAAAACAATCCGCCTCAGCTATTTCATGTTGGTCTCTGCCGGTCAGAGCATCATGTGGTTCGCGGTGCTGTTTCCCGGTCGCGGCATCAACTTCACCCTGCCAGGCTGGTACCTGCCGTTGCACGGTGTGCTGCTGGCGATCAACTATGCCCACTTTGTCTGGATGTTGCCGCTCGGCCTGCTATGGCTTGTCGGTATGGCGTGGCGGCGCCTAAGGCGCAAGCAGCAGCCCGTTGAATCGGCCGCTGGTGTCTCGCGGGCCGACTTCTTGAAGAGGGCCGCAGGCGCAGCAACTGTAGGGCTCAACCTTGTGCCAGCTGTAACCAGCGCAGCCGCAATCAGCGGCATGTTTCTGGGTTCGCGCGAGATCTGGGTCAACGAAAAACCGATAGCAATAGCCGGGCTTCATGAAGACCTCAAGGGCCTTAGAATTTTGCAGATTTCTGATATTCACATTGGGCAACTGATCGGTGAAAAATACCTGAACTTTGCTCTGGGGTTAATGCAGGCGGCGCGGCCAGATTATGTGGTGGTGACGGGCGATATCATCGACAACAACAACGCATTTCTGCCGACAGCCTCAACTTTTTTTTCCCTGATCGATGCAATGCTGCCTGCCCGCCGCAGCTACGTTTCAAGTGGCAGAGCCTTCGGCGTTATGGGAAACCATGACTATATCGACGACGGCCTCACCGCGGCTCAGGCATTTGAGAAATCTGGTTTGCGCATGCTCAGAAATCAGGTACAGCTGATCGGTCGCGGTCTGGGGCGAATGCAGCTCGCGGGGCTTGATTACCCGCCGCTCGGCCGTGGGCGCCACCAGATCATGCAGCAATATTACTCAGAGACGAGAAGCAAGCTGCGCGCTGATCTGCCGACGGTGCTGCTCAATCACAACCCGGCCGACTTTGAATATCTCAAATCCGAAAAGATCGACCTCGTTCTTTCGGGCCACACACATGGTGGGCAGATCAATTTCTCGCAGAAGCAGAACTCATACCTGAACGGTGCGCACTGGATCTACAAGTATTACGTCGACCATTACTTAGAACAGGGCTCGCAGCTTTATGTGAACAGAGGGCTTGGCCACTGGTTTCCATTACGGGTGTCTTGCCCGCCAGAGATCACCGTAATCGTGC
>JAKQXK010000496.1 GCA_029561505.1 Spirochaetota bacterium
GATCTGCCAAGCAAAGAGCAGATTCTCGCGCAAATCGCAGCGATGCTCAATTCACCTGCGACCAAGATCGCAGGCACACTCAACAATGTCATCGCGTCACTGGCGCGCGGCATACAGAGTGTCGCCGAGAAAAACGGCAAATAACTGTCTTAGTAGAGATACTTAGAGATACGAATGGGGAAAGTTTAAGGAGTAAGTATGGTACAGGAACTGTTAGACAAAATTGGTTCGCTCACAATCGTGCAGGCGGCAGAACTCGTTAAGGCGATGGAAGATAAATTCGGTATTTCAGCGGCAGCACCCGTAGCGGTTGCAGCGGTTGCAGCACCAGCAGCCGGCCCGGCAGCTGAAGAAAAGACCGAATTCAATGTAGTACTCGAAGGATTTTCAGGTGATAAGAAAGTAGACGCAATCAAAAAAGTGCGTGAAATCACAAACCTTCCTCTGATGGACGCGAAGAAGCTCGTTGAGGGCGGTACAGGCGTTCTGAAAGAGGGCGTTTCCAAAGAAGAAGCTGAAAAAATTAAGAAAGAAATTGAGGCCTTGGGCGGCAAGATCGCGCTCAAGTAATGCACCTTTTTCTTCCTTACAATTTTCTTTATTAACCTACCGGCTTCTTAGGGGCGGCGATGTTGCCCCTGAGAGGTCGCTAGGTTTATGTTGTTTTTAGCTTAGGTCAGAGGAGCAAAATGTCAGATTCTAATGTCGTCCGAGTAGGCGAGGATACCTCGTCGTTTAAGATTGTGAATTTCGGGAGTATCAGCAAAACGCTGGATATCCCCCCTCTTATTGAGGTGCAGACTGCCTCGTATAACGAGTTTCTGCAGGTAGACACGTCGGCGGCGAAGCGCAAGCGCATCGGCCTGCAGTCGGTTTTTGAAGACAGTTTCCCGATCGAAAGTTCAAACGGTGATGTCGTGCTCGAATTTGTCGAGTACACGCTGGGCGAGCCAAAGCGTGACATCTGGGATTGCAAAGTTAACGGTCTGACCTACGCCGCACCGCTTAAGGCGACGATTCGCCTGATCGCCATCGAAACCGGCGAAGTGCGCGAGCAAGAAGTTTACATGGGCGACCTGCCGATGATGTCGCCGACCGGTACGTTCATCATTAACGGCGCTGAGCGCGTGATCGTGAACCAGCTGCACCGTTCACCGGGTATTTTCATATTTTTTGATGACGCGAAGAATATTTTCTCATCGCGCATCATTCCTGACCATAAAGGTTCGTGGCTTGAATTTGAGATGGACGCGAAAGGCCTTCTTATTGCCCGCATCGACCGCCGCAAAAAATTTCCGTTCACTCTGCTGCTGAAGGCACTGGGTTACGGAACCAACGAGCAGATTCTGCGTCTCTTCTATGAGTCTGAATCGGTTACCATCAAAGGTGTTCAGTCGAAAGCGCTGCAGAAGTTTATCGGACGCCGCATTCTGACAGACGTCGCGAACCCCGAGACCGGTGAGATTCTCATCGAAGCGGGCCAGGCCCTTAACGAAGACAACCTTGATATACTGAAAGACGCGAAGATCGATAAGATCGAGTTGATCGTGAACAAAGGCGCGGTAGACCACCGCGTGGTGTTTCAATCGCTCGACAAAGACGGCGTTAACTCAACAGAAGAAGCGCTGATGGAATTCATCAAGCACCAGAAGCCGCTCGATTACAGCCCAGACCACGGCGACGCCGAAAAGCGCGTCAAAAACATCGAGCGCGCGAGCAACGAGCTGCAGCGCCTGTTCTTCGACCCGAAAACGTACAACATGGGCAGCGTGGGCCGTTACAAGATTAACGCACGCTTTAAGCACCTGAACAGCAAAGAATTCGGTGAAAATGCAGATACGCAGACCTTGCGCCCGATTGACATTGTAGAAACCTGCAAGTACATGGTGAACCTCATTCATG
>JAKQXK010000511.1 GCA_029561505.1 Spirochaetota bacterium
GGCGGCGGGTTTGCCGATTTCGAGCAGATAGATCGGCCAGCGCTGCCCGTGGCGCGTGGGCGTCGAAAAGTCAAGCTGGCGCATACGCACGAGGCCCTCGTGCCGCCTGACAAAGCGCAGTATGCGCCTTTCCCAGCGGTCGAATCGCAAAATTTCGCTGGTAGCCGACATGAGGGCAAAAGACGAACCTGCAACACTTCGTCAATGGACGAAGTATTGCAGGTTCGTCGTTCTCGCTGTTTTTTATACTGCCGGTATGTCTAACTTTCCGATCTTCAAAAGAGAATGCGCCGGCTGTTTTTACCTACTTTTTATCTGGTCGCGAACATTCTGTCTTTCGGCGCCTCAGCTGCTTCGAGCGCGCTTTATGCGGGAATCATCACTTTTATTTTTGTTCTGTATGACAGCTATGCGATCAAATTGCCGGCTATCGACAAGCTGATTTTGGTCGTGGGCGCAATTGCGGGCCTCACGACGCTGATCCATGGTGTTTATTTTGGTCTGTTTCATAAGGTAGGGCTCTCAGGCCTCACGCGTGGTATGCGGTTACTCAACCGCGCGATCACGCGCGGTGAAACCTGGTTCAAAATCGACATTCGCCGCGACCTCAACGCCGACCAGTACCGCGAGCTGCACCGCATGCTGTGCTATCTGCCGCGCGAAAACGCCTGGATGTCTGTCGCCATGGTCGTGATGATCGTCGCGGGCGTCATCGTCTATCTCAACCGCTGGCAGAATTACAGCTTCATTAACCTGATACAGGTCGGTGTCATCGCGGTGATCGCGGGCTTCATTCACGCGGGCTTCGCGGCGGTCATTACCGAACTTGTGACAGGCGAAATGCGCACGCGCGTGAAGCAGATCATGTATGAAAAAAAGGTGGATTTCAAAGAGATCTCACTCTCGACGGTGCGCTCAAAGATCTTGTTTTTTATCATGATCATGATCGCGACCTTGTTTGTCTCGAACTTCATGGTCTATTACAACGTCGAGTTTCCGGTCATGATACGCTTCTCGCTGTTCGCGATCGCGATCGCAGCGATCATGGCGTATATGCTGTTCTCGATTGTCTTGCAGTCGCTGCGTGAGATTGAAGCGGCGTCGGTCAGTATTCGCGACGGCAAAGACGCGATGCTTTTTCCGCAGGCGCTCGACAGTGAATTTATCAATGTTGCCACGGGTCTGAATTCGGCGACGACCACGATTCGCGATTACCAGCACAACCTCGAGCGCAAGGTCGACGAGCGCACAGCCGAACTTACCGCCGCAAACGATGCGCTGCATGCGAAAGACAAGCTCATTCAGATGGAACTTGATTTTGCGTCAGAGATTCAGAAGGGTATTATACCCGCCAGCATCGACGAATGGAACGGCCTCAAATTCTACGGTTATTATAAACCCATGGAAAAGGTTTCGGGTGACTATTACGATGTTTTTCCTGCGCAAGGCAACCGGCTCGGCATTCTCATGGCCGACGTCTCTGGTCACGGAGTGCCGGCGGCTCTGATCACAACCATGGCGAAAGTCACCTTTGCTCGTTCGGCGCAGAATTCTCACTCGCCGGCGCAGACCTTTCGCGAGGTCAACGACCAGCTGCTGAAAATCGTGACCACGCAGGATTATCTGACCGCATTTTACCTGACAATCGATGAGACCCACCATTTCTATTATGGCAATGCCTCGCACCAGCAGGCAAAAATTCTGCGCGCCGAATCGGGCGCGATAGAATCTCTCGATACCGATGGCCTGTTCGTCGGTGCGATGCCTGAGGCGAACGAAAGTTATGGCGAGAAAGAAGAACGGCTCTTTGCCGGTGACCGCATCTTTCTTTATACCGACGGCCTCACCGAAATTCGCAACCGCAACGACGAAGAACTCGGCAATGAGCGGTTCGATGCCATTCTGCAGAGCGCGCGCTCTCTGTCCGCGGCAGAGGCAGTACCCTTTATCGTCGCCGAAGTGTTCCGTTTCGCCGAAGGCAATAAGCCCAACGACGACATCTCGATTCTGATGGCCGAAGTGAACCGCGAATATTCGCGCTTTCTGCAGATGGCTGCACGCGCATACCAGCAGATCGAGCAGGGCGACCGCCAGAGCGGCGCGCGGTTACTCGACGAAGCGATCAAACTCTATGGCAAGAACCTGCTATCGCTCAAGACGGCAGGCGCGGTCAACTTTGACCTTGGCCGCGTCGAAACGGCCGAACGCTATTTTAATGCATACGCCGATCTCAACCGGCAGAACGCCGAGGTTTTTTTCTTTCTGAGTTCCATCGCGATTATGCAGCGGCGTTACGATGTCGCCGAGTCACACGCGCGCGAGGCTATCAGCCTCAGGTCGAATTACGCCCTCGCGTTCAATAATCTGGCGATTGCCTGCCTCAACCTCGGCAAGTATGCGCTCGCCCGTTTTGCGATCGAAAAGGCGCTGGTGCACGAGCCTGAGAATGAAGAGATTCGTAAGAACGCTGAGAGGTTAGAAGAGCTGTTGAAGAGCTGAGTTAATTCTGTCCCGCCCTCAGGCGGGACAGAATTAAAAAAAACTATCCGCCACGACGGGGTCGTGCGTCTAAGCAATATGCGAAGATTCATCTTGGCGGGTCTGGTTTTGGGCTCGGTATTTGCCTCAGGCAATCTTTTTGCGGCGCGTAAATTTGCGCTGATTGTCGGTACCAACTATAAAGGTTCTGAAATCAGCCCGCTCGGCCTTTGCGAAAAAGACGCAGATGCCATGAAGAAGTCGATTGCCGAAACCGGCAATTTTGAGCAGCAGAATATTCGCGTGCTTTTGGCCAATCAGGTTACGCGCGAAAACCTGCGCTCGGCAATTGTCGATTGGCTCGGCAAACAGGTCAAAGAGGGAGATCAGGTTTTCTTCTTTTTTGCAGGCCACGGGCAATTTTTTCGCGACCCGGCTGCCAAAAACGGCATGCGCAACTTCATCATCATGTTCCAGCGGCCGCACGTGTCTGACGACGAGCTTTCAGAGTGGTTCGGCAAGCTGAAGACCAAAAAAGCGGTCATAATTCTCGACTGCTGCTTTTCAGGCGGTATTGCGAAGAAAGGCGCGGCGACGCGCGGCGCAGGTAACGTACCCATACCAGCGGGACAAGATTACGCCGTGCTGCAAGATCTCGAGAACGTACACTTTCAGAATAAGGTTGTGATTTCGTCGTCTGACGACAATGAGACAGCGATAGAGCTCGGCAAACCCATCGAACATGGCATCTTCACCTATTATTTCAGCAAGGCGATTCTCACAGCCGACCTGAACGGAGATAAGAGTATCACCGCCTATGAGGCGTTTTTCAAAGCACGCAACGAGACGACCAAAATGGCACAAAAAGCCAACCACAAGCAGGTACCGCAGATCAGCGGTGATGCTTCAGGCTTCTACTTTGTCGCCGCCGCGGCGGTAGCGCCTCCGCCGCCGCTGCCGGTTCTGCCACCGGTGCCTGTCGTTGTGCCCGAACCCGAGGTTGCGCCGCCGATTACGCCAGAAGAACCTCAGAACCCGAATAACAACAAGACCGGCACGCTCGTCATTAAAACTACCTACACGAAGGCTCAGCTCGGCGGCGGTATTCAGGTTTTTATCGACAACGAAGAATATGACTTCAATCTGCAATACGTCGATTACGGTGCCTGGGGTAAAACCGCTCAGATCACCGTCAGCAAAATACCCAGCGGAGTGCATAACGTCACGATCAAGGCCGCAGGTTATTCTGACCAGGTCGTGAAAACGGGCATCGAGCCCAACCAGACCACGACCGAAACGATCACCTGCGGGCTTGCAGGTAAAGGTGCGATCGCCGGCAAGGTTTACCTCGAGACGTTTGATCAGGGTGCTGAAGGTTTTATCGTATTCATCAAACCTCTGCCAAATTTCAAACAGCCCACCGCGACCAGCCGCAAAGATGGTTCATTTGCCTTTACCGAAGTTAAACCAGGCAAATACACGGTATTCTTGCGGGGCTCTGCCCGCGCGATTATCAAACAGTACGATCAGGAAATCACCGTCGAAGCGGATAAGATTACCAATCTTGATATTGTGCTGAGACGCCTGGTCGCGAAGAAATAAGCGACCTCAGAGACCCACAGGCGTCGCCGTGCTGCTCGCTGCGGCAACAGGTGACGCCGAATCGGTCTCTTCGCTTTCATTCGATTCATAGTCGATCGTTTCGGCCGAGCTGTCGCCGACGATGACAAAATCGATCTGGTCGATGACTTTGTTATTGAGCGCAATTTTTAACCTGTATTCGCCTTCGTCGAGGCTCTTGTAGTGGTCGATCAGCATTCCCTGACCTTCGATGATCATGCGGTTGCGCAGATCGACTTCCTGATAGCCGAGGCTTTTCTTTTGCAGCGATATACCATAATAACGGTCGCTTTTGGGTGAAGAGGGGCGGTAAGCATACCACAAGACATCATCGCGCTCAAACACGGGTTTGGTCTTGTAGCTGACGAAACGCTGCGGCTGAAAAAATTTCTGTTCGAGAGCTGGCAGGTTAGAATGGTCGGCGACGGTGAAAGCGAAGCGCCCGTGAGAGTTGCCGCAAGATACGCATAACGCCGCCAGCACCAGAAAACCTGAAATCCTCATATTAGATTTTCGGTTAGCCAGCGGCAAAACTGGCTTAAAAACTGTTACTTGCGGTAGGCGGCGAAATAGCCCTGGCCGTCTTTCACGATGCCCGGGCCGGCAGCAGACGGCCAGTTGAGGTTCTGGCCCCGCTGCGAATAGACGGCTCGCAGCGTCAGCTCGCGCACGTTTGCCATGAAAAGCGGCAGGCGAATGCGCGCATTCTTGCTCCATGAGTCTTTGCGAATTTCGATCAGCGGGTGTGGCAGCGCGATGTTACCACCGCCGTTCTTGTGCACCGATGCGCCGGGCCTGTAAAGATTCACAGTCGCAATCTCTTTCGTCAGCTTCAGGCGGGTCGCGAGATCAGCAGCTTTGATTTCGGGAAAGGCCAGCGTCACGAGCGCACGCGTGCCGAACTGGCCACGGTTTGAAATTTCAATGACGCTTTGATCTCCGGCGACTTCGAATTGCTCTAAAAACGGCCAGATTTCGTCTGCCTGCCACGGCAGCCATTGCATGCCGTTAAACCGGTACGCGACCTGACCCAGATTCAGAATCTCGTCGTTGGGCTTTTCTTCGATTTTGGTCATCTTGACGCTCATAGTATCGAAGCTGTCACCTTCGAATACCTGCATAAAATCTGCCGGGTCGAAGAGCGCGAGAGATTTTTTTCCCGTACCATAGGTCAGAAGAATGTGCGATTTTTTATTTCCCGTTGCGATAAAGAATATTTTGGGTTCAGCGAGCACCGACGAAAACGCATGGTGGCGCAGCAGCGTGTAACCCTTATCACCCGGTGTCAGCACAGCGAGGTGGGTCTTTTGTGCGGTTTCAAAGAGCGTAATTTCTTCGAGTGAAAGCGAAGAGTCGAGTTGGTATTTTTTCTGAATCAGAATCGTTTCAACCGGTGTGCCGGTGAGTTTCTCAAGTTCTGAGCGCGTGGGGTGCGGGCTCTTACGGCACGAGGCGGCGATGAGCAGCAACACCGTTGTTGCCATTAGACGTTTCATATATCCCTGCTGCAGGGGCGAGATGCGACGAACAGCGCGATACGGTATTGCTATGGCTTGACGATGCAGATTCGCTTGCAACCGCTGCAATATGCCATTCTCACATGTCAGGCTTTATTCGCCCCGAACCGCTGCGCAGAGCAGCGGCCCCCGGAGCCGCGCGTGAGCTGGAAAGGCCAGTCGATTCTTTCGGCTCAGCAGTTTTCAACCGAAGATCTGGGTGAAATTCTTGAACTGTCGCGCCGCCTCGAAG
>JAKQXK010000513.1 GCA_029561505.1 Spirochaetota bacterium
GGGCTTTACCGTCTGGGCGACATTCTCTGCGAGGGTACGCCGCCGACTTTTCACCCGTTACCGCGCTTTGCCCCCGACGTCTACGCGCGCATTGTGTTAACCGACACCGGCAAGACAAAGCAGTTTCGCAAAGGTATCAGCGAGCTTGCCGACGAGGGCGTGGTACAGCTCTTTAACCTGACCGAACAGACGCCGCTGATTGGCGTGATCGGGCAGCTGCAGTTCGATGTGTTCAAATACCGACTTGAAGACGAATACGGCGCTCCGGTGCGCCTCGAGCCATTATCTTTTGAGTGCTCACGCTGGATCAGCAAAGAAGATGCAGAAAAGGCCGGGCGCTTCGACAAGATCGTTTTCGACGAGCTCGGTAATCCGGTGCTGCTGTTCGAGAGCCAGTTCAGGCTCAGATCGTTTCAAGAGCAGAACCCCGACGTGGTGCTGCACATGCACCCGATAGTGTAACCTAGCCCTTAACGAGCACGATACCGTTCTCAATTTTCGACGGCAATACCCTAAGGCCCGCGCCACCGCCAGAGGTGCACTTGCCCGATTTCAGATCGAACTTCCATTCGTGAAACGGGCAGACTGCGCTGTCGCCGGCGATGTTTGCCTCTGGTATCAGGTTGCCCTTGTGCGGGCAATGCGCGTCATAGACGACGACGCTGCCGGCATTCTGTGTAAGAATACCCCGACGCGAGCCGGCCTGGAAAAATTTTGCATCCCCCTCTTGAATTGCCCCGAGAGGAGCCACCTCGTGCCAGGTTTCGGTTTCACTGCTTTTGGCTGCAGGCTTAGCGACATGGGCAAATTCGGGCAGATTCATTTCGAGAATAATGTCGATCGCCCAGACAATCTTGCTGAAACCCAGCGCCGGCATCGCCATCAGCAGCGCGTCGATGACTTCGTCTGCGGTCGCGCCGGCTCTCAGCGCACGTGGCAGGTATTGCCTCACACCGTTCGCCGTCTTCGCATGGACCTTCGTGATTACCGATATCAGCGCGGCCGTCTTCGGGTCGAGGTGCTCACCGGCTTTCTTCAAGAAGCTGAAGTAGGCCTGCATCGCTTCGGGCCGGGCGTTCAGCAGATAGTCGAGGGCTTTGCTCATGGGTTTATTCTGGTTTTTTACGACGCCGCGGCAATCTCTTGCAAAACGCTAAGAGGCGCGAAATGCACGTACGGGGTTCTGCCACCAACCCGCGAATGGCCAGCGAACGAGGTAGATCAGCTGGCTGAACAGCATGCGCCCGACCGAGCGGCGGGGTTTTACACCGAGAAGCTGCGCAACTTCACGCAGCCCTTTATCGCGGTATTCGGTAAAAAACTGATCGAGCAGGGCGGCCCCTTCGGCTGAATATCTGCGGCTCACCACCGAACGCGTCAGGCGATACGCCGCCGCGAGCGCATAGTCGACTCTGAGGTAAAGGCCCCACAGATACGTTGCCATAAAGCGGCTGTGGGCGATTCGCGCACGCACCTGCGTTTCGCCAAAGGCGATATGCGTCACCTCGTCGCGCGCAATCGCCTGCAGCGTTTTGACAATACGCGTATCTTGCGTGTGCCCGATCAGCATCTGCATGAGGTAATGCACCCAGCGTTCGCCCACCGCCTTGTCGAGAAAGCAGTGCTCGACCCATAAACGCCCCGATACCGGATTTGTGATTTGCCTCAGCAGCCATGATTGTTCTGGCGCGGGTGAATCGGGGCTGACGTAGGCGTAAAGGTTCTTGTAAAGCCGCGCATGACGAATCTCGTCGCGAATCTGGCGTGCGAGAAAATCTGCTGCCCGAAGGTCGGGTGCATACTGCATTGCCTGCCCTTCGGCGATTCCCGTAAGTTCGCCGTCGATAAAACGGGCGAAAACAAAAGCAAAGAGTTCCCGGTCTTTCGGCAGAGTCAGCTTAATGCCCGGCATGCCCGGGTTTTGTCTTGCGGCCGCCGCCGGGAACCATAATTCATCATGCGCCCGCAAAATAATGTACGCAGTGTCGCGATTCAGAAATCAAAACGTTAATGGCCCTCTTTGACGAATGCTACAGCGCCGAGGCAGATATCTCCGTTGCCCCCAAAGACCTCGACAAGTTCTGGGCGGCTCAACTCGCGCGCCTGAAGAAAGTTCCGCTTGAGGTACAGACAAAAAAGAAGGTCAGCCGCAAGCTCTTCACCGAGCAGAACCTGGCAGTCGATTTTCAGAGCGTCGACAAGTACCACATGAGTGCGCAGTTTATTGCGCCGCGAAAGCTCATTGGCAAGCCACCCCTGGTCGTGATCTTTCCCGATTATGGTAAAGAGACGGTCGCGTACAAGGGCCTCATGAATGCTGGCATCGCGCAGCTGGTTGTGCGCATGCGGGGCCACGAAGCGCCGAAGCCGGTTCATAACGAAGAAAAATCCGCGGGTATCAAAAAGAAAGACGAACGCGAAGAGAGTTATGGCTATTTCGGCGAACGACTGCTCGACCCGGCCGAATATTATGCCAACAAGATTTACCTCGACGCGTTTCGTGCCTTTGAGGTTGCGCGGCTCAGAAAAGAGATCGATACTTCACGCATCGGCATCATCGGGCAGGGGGTGGGGGCTGCGCAAGCACTCTTCGTCGCCGCATACATGCAGCGCGGTGACGCGCTGTTTCTCGAAAACCCTGCGTTCTTGCACCTCGACGAGACGCAGAATATTTCTGAAGCAGACTATGCGCGCGAAATCAACGAAGCCGCCCGCGGCAGCAAGAAGGTAAAGCAGCAGATCAAAGAGAATCTGCGCTATTTCGACCCCGTATACTTTGCGAAGAAAATCAGTGCGAGTACAGCCTTTTCCGTGAATCTCACCAATAAGGTTGCGGTGCCGCATGGAGCGTTTGCTCTATTTCATCTGCTCAAGAACGAAAAAGACATGTTTCTCTTTACCGAGGGCGATGCAGCTGCGCTCGCTGATGAAAAACGTAAGACAGCCCTCAACGCAGTGCGTTATTTTCGCGAAAAACTGCTGGGACAGGTCTCTGCCCCAGGGGCTGACGATTAAGAGTAAGGCGAAAGAAACTTAACAGTCGACGATTACATAAATCGTGTCGGCTTTGTTTTTCGCTGCGGCAAGTGGCTTGTCGATTCTGACCTGAACGGTTTTTGCCTTCGCCAGATGCTTGAGCGCAATGCCCGTCTGCAGAGCGAGGTTTTCAATAAGCTCATAGTGCCTGAGCGCAGCGACGCGCTTGATTTCATTGCAGAGTAGGTCGTAATCCACCGAATTTTTCATGTCATCAATGTCGTAGCGTGTACCGCTGACAATGAGCCGCGCTGAGACATAAACGGTCTGTGGTTTGCGTTTTTCAGCGTCGTAGATGCCGACCGAGAGCGTCACTTTGAGGCGCTCGACTGCGATAGTAAGAGGTTTGAGTTTCATATTGTTAACCAGCTACAGAGATTTTGCCAACCAGCAGATCAGGCACGCGCACCGAACCGTACTGGTCATTGTATTCGTTCGAAATTGCTTCAATGTTCTGCAGCATCTCAAAAATATTTGAACTCAGCGTGATGCGGTCGACGGGCTGCACGCGTTCACCGTTATCATACAAGAAACCTTGCGCCCCGATCGACATTTCTCCCGAGACTGCCGAACAGCCCGCAGCGCCCTCGAGTTTATCGATCAGCAGCACGCGTCCCGAACCCGTGAGCGCGGCAGCGGTATCTTTTCCCGGTTGCACCACCATATTCTTGAACCCCGTAGCGGCTTTTGAACCGATCGATCTGACGGCGTTACCCGTCGATTTAGTTTTGTCTTTCGATGCCGATTCGAGGTTATAGAGAAAATTCGTGAACGTGCCGGCCTCAACCACAGTGATGTCCCGTGTCGGTGAGCCCTCCGCATCGCGCGCGCGCGAACCCTTGAGCTTCGGGTCATGCGCAGCAGAGGTTATCGTCAAGAGCGGCGACGCGATGCGTTCACCCAGCCTGCCTTTGAGGCGCGACTGGCCACGCTGCGCCGCGTCGGCAAAATATGCGGATTGATAGATCGAAAGTATCTGCCCGGCAACGCGGTTACTGAACAGCACCCGGTATTCGCCGGCCTTGACCGGCGCCGCGCCGAGTTGCTCGAGTGTGCGGCGAGCCGCGATGCCGGCAAAATCGAGCGGCAGAAGCTCGGCAAAAGATGGCCGGCTATTGCTGTAGAACCCCATTTTTTTCTGCTCGCCCGCCGCGGCGACGGCGGCCGTATAGGCTGAAAATTCCTGGTGCGTCTGCTGGTATGCCACCCCTTTTGAGTTCAGAAAAAACGAGGTGGCAGCAGATCGCCCCGCGCCCGTATAGGGCACATTCTCGATACGCGCGTCGCGCGACCGGGTTTCGCTTTCGAGCTTACGGGCAAAATCTGCGAGGTCGCTGAGCGCGACACGCTCAAAATCGGGGGATAGATGATCGAACTTTGTTTCAATTGCTGTTTGTGGTTCGGCGACTGAATATTCTACCGGGTCAGTCAGCTGCGTGTGCGAGATGGCATCGGCGAGACAGATCTTCAGCGCCTCGGGCGTCAGCCTCTCGGTGAAGGCAAGTCCCGGCCGCTGATCACAAAATACCCTGACGCCGAGCGCCGCAGAGCTTTGAATTTCGGTATTGCTGATTTTCTGCTCAAAGACTTCGACGCTTTCGCTGAACGAGTCATAGCCGACGATGTCAAACGCCTGCGCTTTCGAGGCAGCCGCGAGTTCGGCGAGGGTGGTGATGGCTGATTGAATATTCATCTAAACCTCGGATATTGGATCATCGCGAATGCGCAGAATTCGGCGCAAGCAATCAGCAAGCCTCGCAATTCACTGGCGTGAATTGCTGCTAAAGCGCTGCGCTGCTTGCTGATGGCTTTTCGTCCCGTAGGGACGAATGCGCGCTAATTCTTGCGCATTCTCAACGACCCCCCACCAATATCTCATCAACCTTCAGGGTCGGTTGGCCCACTGTCACGGGCACGCTGCCCGATGAAGCGCCGCACATGCCGGCAGTGATTTCAAGGTCTGAACCCACCATCGAGATCAGCGGCAGAATTTCATGGCCTTTGCCGATGAGAGTCGCACCGCGCACGCCTTCGGCGATTTTACCGCCGCGTATGCGGTAACCTTCTTCTACCGCGAAATTAAATTCACCCGTCGCCGGGTTAACCGAGCCGCCACCGAGTTTCGGTGCATAGAGGCCGTCGTCGATACCTGCCAGCATTTCGCTGAGTGAACTGTTGCCCGCAGCGATGTAGGTGTTGCGCATGCGCGAGACAGGTGCGTATTGGTACGATTCGCGCCGCGCCGAACCCGTGCGCCGCACATTGCATTCGATTGAGCCAACACGGTCAGAGATGTAGTTTTTCAATATGCCGTTTTCAATCAGCACGGTCTTTTCGGTTGGCATACCTTCGTCGTCGATCGCGACCGAACCCCAGCTGCCAAAGATAGTGCCGTCGTCGATTGCAGTCACCGCCGGGTGCGCAATAAGCTGGCCCTGTTTACCGGCAAAGGGTGTTGCCTTTTTGCGCAGCGCTTCTGTCTCAAGCGGGTGGCCACAGGCTTCGTGAAAGATGACCCCGCCGAAACCGGGGCCGAGAATGATCGGCATCTTTTTGCCTTCGATATAACCCGCGTCAAGCATGCGCAGCGCGCGTTCGGCGGCTTCGCGCGTCAGCGATTCGATGTCGAGGCTCTCGAAAAATTCAAAACCCTGCAAAGCCCCCGGCGATTCGCCGGCGACAAACCGCTCACCGCCTTTTTCGGCTGTTACAGACACCGAGAACCTGGTGCGCGTGCGCGAATCTGCCACGAACAGGCCCTCGCTGTTCGCAATCTGAATGTGCTTCGTCGAATCGACGAGCGACGCCGAAACCTGCTGAATCAGCGGTGAGAGCGCATAACCTGTTTTATCGGCGCGCATGAGCAGCGGTAATTTCGCCGCCTGGCCCGCATCTGCCGGCGCACGCAGAATCTTCTGCATCGCGCCAGCGTGGCTGATCGCCGCCAACGTGGTTCTCTGCTGCGCGGGTGCTTTCGCCGTTTCGGCGCGCGCGGTTATCAAAGCCTCAAGCAGCTTTTCCAGCGCCGCGCGTGAGTCATTGCTCGTGTAACCATAGACCACGTCGGTGCCGTAAATAAGGCGCAGGCCAATGCCATATTCTATGCCCGCAGTTGCGTTCTCAATCTTATGGTCGCGCAGGCTCACCGAGGCGTTGCGGGTCTCTTCTTCGTAAAGATCGGCGAAACTTGCCCCGGCGGCAAGCGCACCCGAAAGAATATCTTCAGCGACGGTACGATCCATGAGGCAGACCCTTGAAGCAATGTGCGGAGTGAATCGTTTTCTGTTTCTGGCGTGTATGCTTGAGTCCGAGGTCAATTGGTGAACTATCTTTCTGCAGAAAAACTGACAAAGGTTTACGGGGCAAAAACCCTGTTTCAGGATATTTCGTTCGGCCTCGATGCTGGTGAAAAGAAGGCGCTGATCGCCAAGAA
This sequence comes from Spirochaetota bacterium, assembly GCA_029561505.1. Lineage (GTDB taxonomy): Bacteria > Spirochaetota > Leptospiria > Turneriellales > Turneriellaceae > Turneriella. The sequence continues at coordinate 6,470 of JAKQXK010000513.1, forward strand.
CGGCGCGGGTAAATCGACGTTGATGCAGATTCTGGTCGGCCGCGAAACCGCAGACAAAGGGCGCGTTGTTTTGCGCAGCGGCGTCAGGCTCTCTTACCTTGATCAATCCGACGAGCTCGACCCGAATATGACGATCGCCGAAACGGTGTTCGATGTTCGCAAACCCATCATGCGCGTCATTCTGCGCTACGAAGAAGCGATGCGCACCGGCAAGGGCATCGACGTGGCGATAGCTGAAATCGAAAGCGCCAACGCGTGGGACTACGAGCGCAAGATTACCGGCATCTTTACGCGGCTCGGCATTCGTGACACCTCGGCAAAAGTGGGTTCGCTTTCGGGCGGCGAGCGTAAGCGGGTGGCGCTCGCGCATGCACTGATCGACGAAG
>JAKQXK010000514.1 GCA_029561505.1 Spirochaetota bacterium
GAAACCGACGCCGGCATGCATTCTTTCGTCATTGACTCGGCCACTGAAGCCTGAAATGCCGGCGAACAGCAAAAACACCGTCGCGCTTCTCGGCGCTGGACTCTTGCAGATTCCCTTTATGCCGGCAGCGCGCGAACTCGGGCTGAGAGTCGTCGCGCTCGATCAGAACCACGCAGCGGTCGGCCGCGAAGCGGCGTCTGAATTTGTTCACGTGCAGATAGCTGATGCAGAAGCCGTAATCGCTGCGCTGCGCCCCTATGTGAACCAGCTCGCTTTCGTCACAACAGTTGCCACCGATTTTTCTCACATCGTTGGGCGAGTCAATGACGCGCTGCATCTGCCGGGGCTCACAGCAATTCAGGGTGAGGTGCTGACGCATAAAGGCAAGATGCGCGATTTTTGCAAGACGCACGGCCATCTGCACCCACCCTATGCGTACTCTCATTCGAAAGAGGTGCTCTCAGCTTTTATGCAGGCCAACCCTTGCAAACACGGTTTCGTGATTAAGCCGGTGCAAAACATGGGCGCACGGGGCGTGATGCTTATTGACAGCGCCGAAGATCTCGCCTTCGCCTTTGAATTCTCACTCGCCGCGGCAGGGCAGGCGGCAGAAAATGCGCAGGTCATAGTCGAACACTTCGTACCAGCGCGCGAAATTTCTGTCGATGCGCTCTGCTTTGAGGGGCGCGTCGCATTGACCGGTGTCGCCGACCGGCTGATTGAAATTAAAGATTCACACTTCTTTATCGAAAACGGTCATACCCTGCCGGCCAATATTCTGCCGCGCGATTATGACGCGCTTCGCGCGACCTTGCAGCGATATGCCGATTCACTTTCGCAGCTCGCCGGCAAACCTTACCACGGTGCCCTGAAGGGTGACCTGAGGCTCACAACCGAAGGTGAGGTCGTGATCGGCGAAATCGCCGGCAGGCTTTCGGGTGGCTTCATGAGCACGCACACCTACCCCGCCGCGCATGGGGCAAACCTGATGCAGATGTATATCCGCATAATGCGGGGCGATGCACGTGCAATGCCCGGTGCCGATGCAGAAACGCACACAGCCGCGGTAGCGATCGAGCGATCACTCTACGCAGAACCGGGTCAACTCAGCGGACTTAAAACCCGCTCTGAACTCGACGCGCTGCAGACCGAGTTTGCAGACCGGGGCCTTACCCTTATTCATGGCAACTACCGCAATGGTGACGTCGTACAGAATCTGCAGAACAACATCGGCAAAGTTTATCACACCGTGATTCGTGCGCCAAACCTTGAGCTCGCCGAAAAACTATTCACCGAACTGAAACCGCGTCTGAACTTTTTAAGTCAGGCACCCGAATACAACGCGCGCGCGATGGCAAAGACAGCGCGCGAAAACTTCAACAACAGCTTTTGCTGGGTCTGCAAGGTGTGCGACGGCGGCTACTGCGCTTCGGGTGTACCCGGCATGGGCGCGCGCGGCGAAATGAATTCGTTTCGCGACAACGTGCAGGCACTCGCAGAATATAAAATTGTCCCACAGTATACATCCTCAAAACCTTCGGGCGATGCAGTTGATACAACCGTGAAACTTTTTCATCGTGAAGATCTGCTGCTCGATGCTCCGCTTCTGTCAGCCCCAATCACCGGCAGCGTCACCAACATGGGTGGTTCGATCACCGAATTCGACTATGCGATCGAAACCGGCAGCGCGATGGCGTCACTCGGGCTGATGCCTACCTTCGGCGATGGTGCATCGGCCGACAAATACCGCGTAGGTCTGCACGCAATTCAACTGCTTCGCCGGGGGTTTCCGGTTTTTAAGCCGCGCAGCGACCAGGCAGAACTCATGCGGCGCATCGCAGAAGCTGAACGCGCGGGTGCAGCTGCGTGGGGCATCGACATCGATGGCGTATCGTTCAAGACGATGGTGCTGAAAAACGCCGCGACCTCGCGCAAATCTGCCGCAGAACTCAAAGAACTGATTATTTCGACAGAACTGCCCTGCGTCATTAAAGGCGTTATGTCGGTCGCCGACGCCATGACCGCAGCAAATGCAGGCGCATCGGCAATCGTCGTGAGCAACCACGGCGGGCGCGTGCTTGATGGTATGCCCGGCACGGCGCGCGTGTTGCCGGCAGTCAGCGCCTGGGTGCGCCAGAACGCCCCGCAAATGCAGGTATTCGCCGACGGCGGCATTCGCTCAGGTGCGGATGTCTTTCGTATGCTCGCGCTCGGCGCCGATGCGGTTCTGATCGGCAGACCCGTAGCCATAATGGCCGTCGGTTTTGGCCGCGTCGGCGTACAGAGCCTCATGAACCATTATATCGCAGAGTTAAAACAGACAATGCGCGTGCTGGGTATTTCGCGCCTGAGTGAAATCGGGCCGCATCACATCAGCAGGTTTGTTTAAAATACTATTTGACGCCGGCCTGTAAGTGCATGAGCTAAGCGCAGCGTGCGCTGGGTAAATCTATACAGATTTTTGGCCGTTTCTTCGTTATTCGCCCTGAACTACTGTTCGGCAAATTTCGGCTTTGGTGACCCCGGTCTCGGCGACGGCCGCGAACGCTTTTCCGTTTTTTATTCAGAGCCTGGCAGAGACCAGGACACGATGATAGATCGTAAAGTCGACGACGAACTCGTGCGTCTCATCGACGGGGCCGAGCGCTACATGTATCTTTCGGTCTACAACTTCAACAAAACTTCGGTGGTGCAGGCGGTCTTGCGCGCTTTTCAGCGCAAC
>JAKQXK010000527.1 GCA_029561505.1 Spirochaetota bacterium
ACCCTACCAGCACAAACAGCACAACGGAAAAAGACAACGCCAGGCGCTTATGAATTTCCAAATGTGCTTTTCGGTTCAGCATTTCAGCTTCGGGATATTGTTTGATAGTTTCGAAACCCTGAATGAGCTGCGGCAGGGTAAGCGACCCCATATCTTCAATGCGCTTCAGCTTTTTGATCTTTTCGGGCTCTTGAATATTGAGGTCGAACATGCCGCCCGAAAAGTCGACACGCTGAAATGTACCGTCGGCGCCTGTGCTGAAGAGGTAGCCGCGAGTTAACCTCAGCGCTTTAACCCATTCGCCCTGCGGCGTCTGTTTGAGTATTTTTCGACCTTCTTGCGCGATAATGATTTCTGTTAACTGCCGAATTTCACCGACTGCACCAATCTTTCGTACCTGAATATTCTGCAATATCTCGCCGCCAAAATCTTTTGTCTTTAGTGATTTTTCGATATAAATCTTGCGCACAAAATTCTCACGCTTATCGAGTGTGATAAACTGGCCCGGTTGAATTGTCGCAATCGGGTCGGTGGTAAGAATAAAATTACGCATATTTTCCATGTTGTCGGCAAATGCCGGCACAACATAGTTAGAAAACCACAGCAGCGCAAAGAACAGAATCACGGCGACCGCGATAAACGGGCGCAATATACGGGGGTAAGTGATGCCGCCGGCGCGCATGGCGATAATCTCTGAATCGGAGTTTAATCCGCCAACGGTGAGAATCGTCGACAGCAGAAACGCCATGGGTACGGTTAGCGTTAGCGTCCAGCCGAGCGCATACCAGCATAACTCTAAGATTACCTGGAAATCGAGATTTTTCTCTACTGCGTGTTTAATCGTCTCTTTAAGAAAAAAAACCAGAACGATAAATGTGAAAAAGCCACACGCAACGGAAAGCGACGGCAAAAAATGCCGCAGCAGGTAAGCGTCGAGCTTAAAGATTCTGGGCGCGCGAAGCAAGGTAGATTCCCTTCATGGTCAGATTGCGGTCGACGACATCGAAAAAATCGGGTGCAAAATCGAGCGATTCAGAAATGCCTCCCGTAGCGATTACCTTGTGGTTCTGGCCCTGCGCGGGCAGTTCGCGCTTGATATCGGCGAGAATTTCTTTCACCACACCGCGCCAGCCGACGTAAGCACCAATCTCGATCGCTTCAGCAGTTGATTTGCCAATTGCGCGCGATGTGCGGTGAAAAGCGATTTTGGGCAGCTTTGCGGTCGAACTGAAAAGCGCTTCAAGCGATGACGTAATGCCTGGTGCGATTACACCGCCCTCAAACGCGCCGTCAGTCACAATTGAAAATGTGATCGCTGTACCAAAATCGAGTACGATACAGTTGGGCCCAAAATAATGCACAGCGGCAAGCATGTCGGCTACGCGGTCTGCCCCCAAAGTCTGCTTTTGCGGGTAATTGAACGTGAAGTTCAGACCGAGGTCGGCTGAAACCCAGACGCACCTATTGACCCCCAATGCTGCAATGGCGTCACTCACTGCCGAATTTGCTGCCGGTACCACCGAGGCAACCGCTGCGACGTCTATTTTTTCGCCTGGGTTTATGCCCGCAAGCCAACCCTTCAGAAAAAGTAACCATTCATCTGCAGTGCGCCGGCTTTCGGTGGCAAGGCGCAACGTGTCGATCAGCCGGCCCTCACGCCAGATACCGACGACTGAGTGTGAATTACCGATGTCAGCTGTCAGGGTCATGAAGGGCATCCTGCCCGACTCTGACCTGAACGACATCGTGTCGCGTTGGTCAGGGTCATGAAGGGCAATCCTACCCGACCCTGACCTGAACGACATCGTGTCACGCTGGTCAGGGTCATCGTTCGACACACTCGCTAGGGCGAGATATCACCTCACCACGACGATGGCCAGCATTGTGAGGCCGCGAACCTTCGAAAATCTGTCCGCACTTTGTCATGGTGAGCCAGTCGAACTATGACAAAGCGCGCACGGTATCTATTGCTGCTGCTGGGGCGCTTCGGCAACCTTCACAGAGACGGTCATCTCTTTGCCCTGTCTAATGAGTTTCACTTCAATGTTCGCGCCAACGCCTTTCTGCAGAACCGCTGATTTGAGAACTGAAAATTTTTCTGCTGCTTTGCCGTCGATGTGGGTGATGAAGTCATTCGAGACGATACCAGCTTTAAATGCCGGCGAACCAATTACCACCTGCGCGACAATAAGACCTGTCTTACCCTTGACCCCCAGAAGACTCAGCTTTTCATCTGTCGCTTCTGGGTCGACAGAGACGCCGATATAACCCTGTCGAATTTTTTTACCTGCCTTCAGTTTTTCGATCACATGCTTCGCGTGATTAATGGGGATAGCAAAACCAATACCGACGCTGCCACCTGACTGCGAATAAATCATCTGGTTGATGCCTATCACTTCGCCGCGCACGCTCAAGAGCGGGCCGCCCGAATTACCCGGGTTAATCGACGCGTCTGTCTGAATGCGGCTCACCCCGTCGGCAGAGTTCACGTCTTGCCCTTTCGAAGAAATGATACCGGTCGTCAGTGTCGATTGTAATCCGAATGGGTTGCCGATAGCAAGCGAGATATCGCCAACCTCAATTTTGTCTGAGTCGCCGAGATGCGCAGTCTTAAGACCTTTTGCTCCGTCAATTTTGATCAGCGCAATGTCAGAATTAGGATCAGAGCCGATCAGTTTCGCAGTGTACTCTTTGCCACTCGTCAGCTTCACGGTAATCTTGTCGACTTTCTGCACAACGTGATGGTTGGTCACAGCAAAACCATCGCTTGAAATGATGAAACCAGAACCGAGGCCGGCGCGTTTCTGTTTTTGCTGCCCTTCGGGCACCTGAAAGAAACGCCGAAACATTGGGTCGTTAAAGAAGGGGTGGTTGATCTCTACCGTTTGTTCGGTCTCGATGCGAATAACAGCCGGATTTACCTCTTTATAGATTTCTCTGATTGCTTCTTGAAATTTGAGCACATGCTGTACTGCGTCTGACTTGAGCAGGGGGTTATCGGTGCCTGCTTCGGCGACTGAGCCGCCACCGGTGCACGTGCCGGCAAATGGTGAAAACGCGACGCCTATCAGAAACACGAACAGCGTAAAATTTGCGACTCCCAGAGTTGAGAATCGAAATCTGCGTTTGTTGATTTTTCTGAACATAATCTCTCCCGATTGTCAGTAGATTTTCTGTACTGCGGTAACTCCGCTATTGTATAAAAAAGCTGAAAAGACAGCAAAAAAACTTATTACCACGATCAATGCGCCAATCGCGATGCGCTGCGACGCAGGTGCCGGGTCGCCAGTTGCGGGTTGTACGTTCGGACTCTCACCAAAGAAGATCGGCCGCAGAATACGAATATACGCGTAAACCGAAATGCCGCTTGAGAGGCCTACAATTGCCGCGAGCGTTAGACTACCAGAAACGGCGAGGTATTTGAAGAGAAAGAATTTTCCGAAAAACCCGGCAAAAGGTGGCATACCCATGAACGACAACACGGCAATACCGAGGGCCCAGGCGACAAAACGGTGTTGCGTCGCGAGACCGTTCAAATCTTGAAGGGTGAGGTTAGTGTTTCCGGTTTTCATTTCAAGAATCGCGATCGCGGCAAACGCAAGCAGCGCGGCGGCCGTATAACCGACGACATAGATGTAAAGCGCTGACCCGGCGTCTTGTTTTAGGGTTCCCATTATGCCGGGGTCTGTGCCCGACGGAATAATCAGAAAGCAGAGCATGAAGCCTGCATTCGCAATTGAAGAATATGCAATCAGGCGTTTAAGGTTGTTCGTCGCAATCGATGCAAAGGTACCGATAAACATTGAGCCGATGGCGGCAACAGTCAGAATCGGTGCGAGGTATTGGCGAAAACCGTCGTGCATTCCCATCGAGACTTTGAAGAGAATCAGCGCGGCAGCCGCTTTTGACATGGATGCCAGAACCGCTGTGAAGACAGTCGTACAGCCGGCATAAACGTCGGCAATATAGCTCTGCAGCGGAAAAGCCGCCAGCTTAAAGAAAAAACCGGTAAGTATGAAAATCTGCGCCAATACGAGAATGCGCGTTTTGGTGAAATGCGGTGCGATTTCGCGCAGCTCCCTGAATTTAACCGTGCCGGCCCCGGCGTAAAGTAACGCTATACCAAGAAGAAGAAAAGCGATCGCAAATGCTGAAAGCAGCAGGTATTTCAGCGCAGCCTCATTTGCGGCGCGTGATTCGCGGTTAATGCCAATCAGCACCAAGACAGGCAGCGAGCCGAGTTCGAGGCCGACGAACAGCGTGATCAAATCTTCAGAGCAAATAGCGTAGGCATAGCCCGCGAGGCTCATGAGCAGAAGAAAGTAATTCTCTGCGAAATCGATATTCAGAGCCGGCAATAGCGTGCGCATCATGAGTAAAGCGACGATGGCGAGAGAAATCAGCAGAAGAATCGAATTCGCACTATAAGCTGTATACCGCACGGTGTTATTTATGGCAGCCACCGTATCAGAGCCAAGAAAGGCGCGCGGCAATACTGTGACCTGGCCGGCTGCATCGCTGAGGCCAAAGGTGACGACTGTGGCGGCAGCCACCAGAGTGATGAGCGTCAGGTTCCAGGCGACACGCGCACCACCGGTGCCACGTATGAGTATTTGCGAAACGAGCACAATGAGGCCGCCCAATACGAGCAGCAGTTGCGGCGCCATTACCAGCAGGTCGTTTATTCCGAATGCCATCAGCGATTTACTCCCGCGCCGGCAGTCACAACCCTTGCGGTGCTGCGGGCGTTCTCAGCCAGAAATGAAGGTTGCACGCCAAACCAGAGAATCGCGGCACAGAGCAGCGTCAGGCACACGCGCTCGATAGCCGACGGCCCCCAGGTGTTATCCAAACCATTGGCGCGCATCTTGTGATATAGCCGCAGCATGTATGCCGCGCTGAAGACGAGCGTTGAAATCGCGAGAACAGTCAGCGGCCACGATTTGAACGAAAGACCAAAAAGCATAAGAAACTCACCTACAAAGCCGATGGTACCTGGCACGCCAATCGCCGAAAACAGCGCAATGGAAAATGCGATTTGATAGAAGAAACTCTTAGGTGCCTGCATACCTGCAAGATCATCTGATTTGCTGCGTACAAGATGCATCGTGACAATAATGAACAGCAACGCGTTCGCAAGACTATGGCCGACATTCTGTACGATCGCGCCCGTTACGCCATATTCATTGTTTGTCAGGGTGCCAGCGAATAACAGGCCCATATGCGAGAGCGACGAATAGGCAATAACGAAGCGAAACGACTGCTGGCGGTAAGCAACAAAGGCGCCATAGAGCATCGAGAATATTCCAAGCGAAATGAAGATCGACCCCCACTCTGCGATAACACCGCTGAAGTTTGGAGTAATAAAACGCAGAACGCCGTAAGACCCTAATTTCAGAAAAAGCCCTGAAAGCAAAAGAGTGCCCAAAGGCGCCTGAGTGTGGGTTAACGGCAGCCAGGCGTGAAAAGGAAACACCGGCATTTTGATGGCAAAAGCGATAAATATTAACCAGAACACCGCACTCTGTTGTGTGTCGGTTAAACTTCTTCCGGCCTCGTAAAGGTCATTGATGTACCATGATTTAAGGCCTTCAACGTTGGTGTGGTTGTACAGATAAATCAATCCAATCAACATAAACAAAGAACCAAACAAGGTGTACACAAAAAACTTAAAAGTGATTTTGCCCCTGTTTTCTCCACCCCATAACAGACAGATAAAATAAATAGGGATAAGGGCCAGTTCCCAGAACACGTAAAACAAAAACCCGTCGTTGGCCATAAACACACCAACCAATGCCATTTGCATCAGCAGAATAAGCGCATAAAAGGAATTGGCGCTTTCGTATTCGGATTGAAATGAACTCAGAATAATCAGAGGAACCAAAAAACAAGTGAGCAAAACCATTAATAAGGACAGTGC
>JAKQXK010000530.1 GCA_029561505.1 Spirochaetota bacterium
TGTGGCCGGGCAACACCCTTTACGCCGGTTATGGTGAAAATACCGGGGCGTTCTTCGGTCTGCGATTCGCGCAATACATCAGCCAGCTTTCGCTGCAGGCAAGCACTCCCACAGACGCGGGTGCATTTTTGGGCGGCGGAATTCTCATTGGGCGTGAACGCTACGCTACGGGTATCACCGCCCTCGGCCGTTATCTTGAGATTCGCCTCGACGACCCTGTGCCTGAACGCAAGCAAGAAGGTTTCTTCTTTCTTTCAGAAAACTTTACATTTCTTGAGCTGATACGCACAATCGAGGCGGCCAAAAAAGATGCACAGATTCGCGGCATTCTGATTACCGGCCGTGATTTTCATGGCGGCTGGGGCCAGGCAGAAGAGCTGCGCGCGGTATTGCTCAGCTTTCAGCAGAAAAAGCCTGTTTATGCGTATCTGGAAAATGCAGGTAACAAAGAATATTATATCGCGAGTATGGCTGACCGCATCTTCATGCCCCAATCGGCCATGCTCGATGTCTCAGGCCTCAAGGCTGAGGCTTATTTCGTCAAAGATCTGCTGAATAAGGTTGGCGTCAAAGCCGACTTCATCGCGCTGGGCGATTACAAATCGGCCCCCGACCGCATGACAAGGTCAGAACCCACCAAATTTGACCGTGAGCAGCTCGAAGGTATTCTGAAGTCGGGCGTCGGCGAAATGAAGGCCGCGATTCTTGCAGGCCGGCTGCGCGTGAAAGACGTGAATCTTGACGGCATCATGGACAAAGGCTTCTATTCGGCGACGCGCGCGCAAGAAGTGGGGTTGATCGACGAAACTGCATACCTAAGCGACGTTGAGAACCAGCTCACCGCACAGGGCATATCAGCCATGCCATGGCGTGTCTCTGCTGCAGACTATTCGAAGACGCGCTTTTACGACGATACCTGGGGCACCAAACCCGCGATTGCAGTCGTTGTGCTCTCTGGTGAAATCATGTCAGGCACGTCGCGCTCAGAAGGCCTCTTTAACGGCGGTACAGTTGGGTCAGATACGGTTCTTGAGCTGATGAACAGTATTCGCGACGACGGCAACATCAAAGGCATGGTGCTGCGCATTGACTCGCCGGGTGGTTCAAGTCTCGCATCTGATATCATGTGGAACAAAATTCGCGAGGTCAAAAAGGCGCGTGGCAATGATTTTCCGATTGTGGTGTCGATTGGCAACGTTGCGGCTTCGGGTGGTTATTACCTGGCAGTCGGCGGCGACGAAATTCTCGCGAGCAATAACAGTATCACGGGTTCAATTGGCATCTTCACGGGTAAATTTAATGTCAAGGGGCTTTACGACTGGCTGGGAGTACGCAAGTACACCTTCAAAACCCATAAGAACGCCGCGCTTTATACAGAATCTGACAGCTTCAGCGATGAAGAGCGACTGCTGATACGAGAGCACCTAACTGAATTCTATGACCTGTTTCTTAAACGCGTTGGCGATAACCGGGGGCAATCACCCGAGGCGATTAAACCGCTCGCCGGCGGACGTGTGTATAGCGGTAAAGATGCGATTGCTAAAAAACTCATCGATAAACAGGGTGGTCTCTTGCTTGCCCTGCAGATCGTGCGTGAAAAGGCAGAAATCGACGAGAACTATTACAACCTGCAGGTCTACCCGAGCGAGGCGCAGAACCTGCTATCGTTGGGCGATCCGCGTAAGCTGATGCTGCCGGGTTTGTTGCGCGAAGCAGCACGGCTCGTCGGCAAAACCGAAAGCATCAAAGATGAGAAAATGCTCTTTCTGATGCCGTACGAAATTGAGATTCGTTGAAATGCCGAAATCGCACGCACACATCGTCTGCTGTAACTTCGCGCCGTTGCTCGCGAAAAGCGCGGGCAACCGCAGGCGCATTCTCGAGTGGGCCCGGCAACTCGCAGAGTCGAATGCAGCACCAGACCTTGTGGTTTTTCCCGAATTGGCGCTCAGCGGCTACCTGCTCGAGAGTCTCGTCGCAGAGAGTACGCTCAGCGCAGATGATCTGTCTGAATTTGCAGCTGACCTGGCGTCGACGGGGCTCGCAGAAACTGAGTTCGTGATCGGTCTGCCGCTTGCCGAGCGCGGCGAGATCTATAACGCAGCTGCTGTGCTCAGGTCAGGGCAGGTGATGCACATTCACCGCAAACTTTTTCTGCCGACATATGGCATGTTTGACGAAGCCCGTTACTTTAACCGTGGCACCCGGTTTTCAACTTACGATGGCGCCCTCGGAAAAACTGTAGTGCTGATCTGTGAAGACGCATGGCATGCAGAACTTGCATATGCAGCTTCGATCGCTGACGCCGATGCCGTGGTTGTTATCTCAGCTTCGCCAGCGCGCGGCGAAACCGGTGGTAACGCGTTCGCTTCGACAGTGCGGTGGCGCAACCGGCTGCAGACATTTTCTGAGTCATACGGTCAGGTGTTCGTCTACTGCAACCGCGGTGGCGTCGAAGACGGGGTGCTGTTCGATGGTTCAAGTTTTGTGCTCGACCACGAAGCAAATTTTATCGTGCGTGAAAGCTCTGGCGCTGATTATTCAGGTTATTTTCTGGGTAATCGCGCCATGCGGCACGCAGGTTTTTCAGGCAATTCGGCGCGGCAGAACGACCGGGCCCTCATATTAAAAATTCTTTCTGGGCTTTGATCAGGGCAAAAGGCGATTCAGATATTCACGCTCGCGGTCTTCGATCGCCTGCATGAAGGGTTCGGCATTTTTTACCGATCTGAATGATCGGTAACCTTCCATAAAAAATTCCATAATGTACTCAACGCCCAGCGCCCGCGCAGCATATTGCGTAGGCTTTATGACAAAACCGAGAAGAGGTATATGCGCCAGACGGTGAAAAAAACGCGTCGTTTCCATGAGCAGCTGCAGCTGCTGCTCTCTTTCGTCTTTATTATTCAACGCCCGGTAACAGGCTTCAAAGTCTTCGAGTGTCAGCGCATGTTTCTTGCGTGATTTCATAAACTCACGCGCCACGCGCAGGTCAAGTTCGTCTGTCAGCTCATTGAGTTGTTTGAGCTGGGTGACGCGAGTAATGCGCTTGGGGTTTACCGCGGCCGACAACTTTTCGTAAATTTTGTTGAATGCGGCGTCGCGGCTGGCCTTGTCGCCAGCGCCATAAATCTGCTCAAAAAAATACTTCGAAATCTTGGTGTATTCGGGATTCTTAAAGTAGTCGTCGTACGTCTGGCGCAGGCGGTCTACCTGCACCTTTCGCACCTGATCGACAATAAAGAGTTCGTCTGAGCTCGCATCGTCGAGCGCAGATTTTGGCTCTTCGGCCTTTTCTTTCTTTTTTTTGCCGAAAGCCATTGCGTTGCTCAGAACTTCGCCGCGCGCTTTTCGAGAAACGCCGCGAGCCCTTCGTGAGCCTCGGCGCCACCGAACAGGCCAGAGAATTGTTCGGCCTCGAATTCAAGCGCCTGTGGCATCGGCTTATCACCGCCGTTGAGAATCGTGTGTTTCAGAATGCGAATCGCCTGAGGCCCAGAGCCCAGCACCTTGAGCGCTATCGCCTCTGCGTCGGCTATCAGGTTTGCCGCAGGGCTGAGTTTCGCCGCAAGACCGATGCGCAATGCGTCTTCGGCACCGATGCGCTCTGAGGTGAGCGACAGGTAGGCGGCGTTGCTTAAGCCCACAAGGCGCTGCAGGCGCTGTGTGCCACCAAAACCGGGTATAAGCCCCAGCGTCGGTTCGGGCAGACCTACCTGAGCAGTGTCTGCAAAAATACGAATATCGGCCGCCATCGCGAGCTCAAGCCCACCGCCGAGTGCAAAACCGTTCACGGCCGCGATAAATATCACGGGCGATGCTTCCATACGAGAAAAAATACGGTGGCCGAGTTCAGAATATTCTTTTGCCTGCGCCACGGTCATGCCGCTCATCTCGCTGATGTCTGCACCAGCGACGAAAGCTTTGCCGGCGCCCGTGATAATTGCCACGCGCGTTTTGGCCGATTCGAGTTCGGTAATCAGGTTATCGAGATCATGAAATACGCCCGACGCAAGCGCGTTCATGGGGGGGGAGTTCAAAGTGACCAGCGCATATTCGACTGCTGCGCCAGACTTCAGCGTTGCCGTTTTTTTCTCAGTGCTCAGAAACCGATAAGACATGGCGTGAAGCCGGGTATAAGAGACGCGCTGTCAACGCAAACGACACCTTAATTACCTTGATCGGTTTTCGCACCGCGTACGTAGTTGAAACTGCGCCTGACCGGATTAAAACCGGCTTCTTCTATAAACTGAACGGATTCTGTCACTGATTTAAGCCCGAATGAGCGCAGCACGTTTTCTTCAATCACCGGCGAGTTGATGTCATCGGCGCCGAAATGCAGCGCCAGTTCGCCCAGCTGCTTGCCCGCAACCATGATAGAAACTTCAATGTGCTGAATGTTATCGAGAAAGAGGCGGCTCAGCGAAACCATCTTCAGGTATTCATGCGGCGCCACCTTGCGCAGTCTGAATTTTTTTGTCTGAGCCTGAAAGGTCCAGGGCACGAATGAGAGCACGCCCGAGGTTGCGTCTTGCAGCTCGCGCAGCCGCGTCAGGTGCGCGATGATTTCGTCGTCGGTTTCTTCGCTGCCCCAGACAATGTTCGTTGAACTTTTGAGGCCTTGCTGCTGCGCGGTGCGCATCGCGCGCAACCACTCATCGGTCGACGCTTTTTTGGGTGAAAGTATATCGCGCATGCGGTCGGTGAGAATCTCAGCGCCTGCCCCGGGAAAACTGTGCATGCCGGCAGCTTTCAGCCCGGCAAAAACATCGACAAGGCTCTTGCCCGTGAGCTTTTCCATGTAGAGCACTTCGACGGGTGAAAATGCGCGAATGTGCACTTCGGGAAATTTGTCTCTCACCGCGGCGAGCGTGTCTGTGTAGTATTGCATAGGCAGATCAGGGTTGACTCCCCCCTGAAGAAAAAGCTGCGGTGAGTCGAGCCGCATCGCTTCGTCGACCTTACGCAAGATTTCGTCTGCCGAAAGATTGTAACCCTTGCCAGAACCGACTTCATCCATGAACGAACAGAAGCTACATTCGACATTGCAGTAGTTGGTGTAGTTGACCACTCGAAAAGCCGTGTAAGAGACTTCGTCGGGTTTGTTCAACCGGTTGCGCACTTCAACCGCGGCATTGCCGAGGTCGCGAAAGTTGCCGTGGAGCCACAAATGTAGCGCGTCGGCAGAGCTCATACGCTCCCCTGCGAGCGTGCGATCGAGTATTGTCGTTGTCTGTTTTTGCTCGTTCATCAAAATACCTGGCCGTTGATGCCCAGAAAAATCTGAAAGCGGTTGCCGCCGGCGGCAAAAAAAGGCGCCTCGATGCGCGAAAAGACTGCGCTGCGGCTACCAGCCACACCGTCGGGTAAATCAAGAATGAAGCCGAAGCCTGCGCCGGCGTGTAAGCGTCTGCCGTTGAATTCGCGGTCAAAGACTGCCGCGTCGGCGACGAGCCAAAGGTTGAGCGGCCCTGCCGCATGGATAATCGCGTCGAGGTTAGCGATCGAAAACGCGGGGGCCCTGAATTCAGAGAAAGAATAACCCGCAACGCGGCGATAGCGCGCTTCAGGGCCGCCGACCGAGAACGACTGTATGACGTCTTGTGCGTGGCCGGGCAGGGCGAAATTGGTTGCGCCAGCGCGCACGGCGGCCATGAGGCGAACTGAGTTGCCCCATGGCGCTGCGCCACCTCGCACAATGATTTCATTGACGACTGCGTCTTGCCTTGCATTACTGAGATCGGTGCCGTTGCTGCGCCAAACGTAAACTTCGCCCTGCACGAGCCTCTGCGCTTCGACGCTGGCGTAAGCCGCGACGCCTTGAATCGCATAAGGCTTTGGCGCAGTCATATTGAAATAGCCGAGGCTCACCTGGTGCACGAGGTAGGCACCCGGCGAAGAAACCTGAAGCGCGGTGTTTGTGGTCTCACGCCGTGAGAGCTCGTAACGCTGAGCGCCAACTGAATAGCGCAGCGAAAGTTCGCGGTAGCGTGCTTCGGCATAGACCGCCCCTCGATAGAAGGGGGCGTTCAACGAAACAGACTTGGTCTCGGCGCCGGTCGAAGCATCGACAATATGGTTCAGGTTCTGGTAATCGAAAACGTGTACTTTGCCAAAAGCTCCCAGCCGCAAATGATTGAAAAATCCGTAGGCATAATCGGCGTAAAGTGAATCAAGATCGTATTCAAACGCCAAAAAATCTTTGCGGTAGAGTAATTCGTTTGCGTATAGCCTGTACTGCGCAGTAGCGAAGCTATAGCCCGGCGCCGCAGCCACGCTGCCTGCGAGCTGGTATTCCTGGTAGAGCGCATGCGCCGGCGCGGCAAAGGTCAAAGCTACAATAACTGAGCAGCCAATGCGGTTCAGGTGTGTCACGTGCAGGCATCGACGACCCGTCGCGCAGGGGGTAAAGCCTTTCGCACAGGCTCTTGGGCTCAAAAGGCGAAAAAAAGTCCGTTCGTGAACGCGCGTACGTCTTTTTGATTGACGGCAACGTCAGTGCGTATGAAACCGTCGGTTTCACCTGCGTAAATTTCAGGTACCGGAGCTTTTTTTGTTAAAGAAGAGAATGACGATGGCAGCTATACCCGTGCGCGCAGTTTTTGCGTCGCTTTTTTTCGTGTTGGCGGCCTTGCCGGCTAGCGCCAACAAATTTGACGGTGCTTCGGTTTCAACCCTCTCGGCGGCGTCGGCCTTAAATACTCCGCTGGGGGTTCGCTCGTATGGTATGGGTATGGCGCAAACGGGCAATGCAAACGACCTCTCGTCTCTCTACTATAACCCGGCAGCGCTCAGCACTCTGCATTATGCGGAGTACTCACTTTCGTACCACGGCGCGACTAATGACGTGGCCGGGCACTCGCTCATGGCCGCTATTCCGCTGCCTTACGGCACCATCGGCTTTACAGGAGTTTTTAACCGGGCTCAAGATAACCAGTACGTCGAGAAGGGAGTCAATGTTCTGCCCGATCGCAACAAGTATTCTTACATAACCGCCGTGTCTTATGGGGCCCCGGTGTTGTTGAGGCGCCTGCACGCGGGTATCACGATGAAATGGTTCGGTGCAGACTTCAACGATGCGGCGCAGGGGGCAACCTACCAACGCCAGCAAAAAGGCCTGTTTTTTGATATGGCTCTGTTGGGCACCTTTGACCCGGCGCATTACAGCGAGTCGCTGCGTTGGTTGCCGCGCATGTCGGGCGGTTTTGCTGCGCGTAATCTTCATCCGTTGCTGAAGCTTGATAATGAGGTTTCACGCACCGAAAACCGAGAAGAATACAACGTCGGCGCGAGCATGCATTTCCCCTATAAGTTCATGCTGAATGTCGACGCGGTAAACTCGGCAAGCGCGCCCACTCGCATGCGGTACGGTTTTGAATACTGGCCCGTGCACTTTCTCGCGCTCCGCGGCGGCGTCACGCAATCGGGTGGCGGCGAAGCGTTCAAGTCGATACACTGGGGCATTGGGTTTGGCGAGACAGTGCAAAGTTCAAAGCTGTCGTTTGAGTACGCTGCTGCGAAAGAGTTTCCCGATGGGTTTGGTGTGAACTTTGACAGACCTAACTCCACCTACCACCGTTTTGCCTTTCACCACTCGTTCGAGACTGTTGAAACCGACGCGCATGGCCGCGCCACACCGATCAGGTTCACTGAACGTTATACGCACCGCTACCGCTTTGCGCGCGAACTCGCCCCGCGCGAGATTATCGCCGACAGCGTGACGAGCCTCACCGCTGAAACCGCAGGCTATGACGCCTCGCTTGCGGCGGCGACGAAC
>JAKQXK010000532.1 GCA_029561505.1 Spirochaetota bacterium
CCTCACCGCCCCGCAAAACGCTACCGTAACTTTCTCTAGCGAACTCGGCAGCGAGCAGCATACGCACCAGCTGCACGCGGCGCTCAGCTATCTTTACCATAGCGCCGCCGGTGATTTCACGCTCATGGCCGGCAATCTGGGGCTGCAACAGGGCAAAGGTTCGTTCGCCTATTCGACAGTGGTTTCGACATCCGCTGTGCCCGTGGTGGCAGCAACCTATGAAACTTCGGCCTTTGCGAGCTCAGCAACGGTCGATCCTTTTTTTCTGATTGGCGGCAGAAAACGCGCTTTTGGTATTTTGCAGATTTTTTTTGAGGCTGGTGCTCAACCGGCTTTGACGCAGAAAACCTCAGATAACTTCTACCGCAAAGACGGTTCAAACAAAGCGACGGTTCGCCGCGATATCACACGCGAAGGCGACATCTCAACGGCGCTCGGTGCGGGCATCGCTATTAATCTGACAGAAAATGTAGCGTGGCATTCGGGCATTCGCTACCAGACGAGCAAAACCCGGTTGTCGATATTCGCCGAAGATAACCTGTCGCGTTATCTCGAAACAACTTCGGTGCGGTTCGCTCAGGCCTCTACCGGAATCAGCTGGCGCCGCCTCACGTACACCTGGCAGCTCGGCGTGAGCTACCAGTACCAGTACGTCGACCTCGACAAGCGCTCGAGTTATACAGATTTGGGCGCCGACAAAACATCGCAATCTGCGATTGCGGTTGGGGTGAACACCTACGGCGTTTTTTTCGCCGTTGCAGCCGATTTCTGAACCGGGCATTTTAATGCCGCGAGCCTGCAGGTCGCCCTGAAGACATCGGCGACATTTTTTATTCTGACACCAGTTTTCTTCTGGGGGGTGAACAGCAAAGCCACGGTTTTCATATCTTCACGTTCTGGCAAAAAACCGTGTGTGTGCCCTGTTGCCTCTGCATCGAATATCTCAGAGGCAATGGCTGCGTTTAGAATCACGCGCTCGCGCGAAACCAGAAAAGCCTCTGCGTCACCAGAGTATTCGGTTCGTAAAAGTGAGAAATCCGCATGGCCCTTGTGCACGTAGGCGATGGTCGGGCACGCCGTTTCGATTTCTTTTTTTACCGCCGCATGGTCAAACTCAAACTGAGAGCTGTTATCGACGAGGCGCGCAATGCCGCCAGCGGTGTCGAACCAGTAATCCCAGGTTTTCTTTGCAAGGTCGATATAGCCGAGTTTCTGCAATATCACATTCGGATAACATTTGCCTTTATAAGTCATAAAGCCGTGGTCTGAAACAATCAGAATCGAGGTATCATGCGCCTTGCGGATAAGTTTGAGCATCGTCTCGATTTCGGTGCCGAGTTTTGCGAGGTGGTCGAATGCTTCGGCAGCGTAAGCACCTTTCGCGTGCTCGAGCGAATCGAGGCCGGGTTGATAGAGATACATGATGTCGGGCTTTTTGCTCTGCCAAAGATAGAGCGCCGCTTTGAAACGATCGGCGTCCGAGGAATATTCGCTGAGGGCAACGCCCGTCTTTTTCTCAATTTCGCGGTGCAGGCCGGGAGTGCTCAGCACACGCATAAGCTTTATTTCTTCGGGGCCTTTTGCCCTGTCGAACTGCGGAATGTGATAACGAATGCGCCCCGTTTCGGTCATCGTCACGGGCCACATCAGGTTCGCGACACGCCGGTTCTGCGTGCGCGCTATGTCCCAGATTGTCTTGCCGGCGACGTCTTGCAGAAACCATGTCCAGCCGCCTTTCGAGAGATTAAACGGGTCGACGGGATGGTTTGAACGTAGCGTGTGCGCGGCAGCCGGCCTGCCGGTCACCATCGCCGTGTGCGCAGGATACGTGACAGCAGGGTACGTGGTTTCGACGCTCTCAAAAACCTGCGCGTTCTTGAGCAGGCGCTGCCAGACCGGCAGGCGGCGAAATTCGGGGTGTTTCAGATAACCCGCTGCGAAACCGTCGATCGACCAGACAATGACCCGCCGCGCTTTGGGCGGGCCCTTGGCTGCCACCGGTGCTGCGATAAACAGCACGCATACGAGGGCAAATCTCATGCGCAAAGATAAAATCTCAAAGCCGCGATCACATTCAGCCCGGCGCAGCGGCGTGCCGCTTCACGAATCGTCAGACCAGGTGTCGTCATCGTGTTCACGGTGCCGGTCTGCCGCGAGGTGACGCTCGCCCTCGTCTTCGTCGCGGACTGCAGCTTTGAACTCGTCGTAAAGGCGCCTTGCTTCGCGCGCGTCGGCTGCGTTGCGTATGCGCCGCGCGTAACCGTGCGCCAGCGCCGCATTCTCAGAATCGCCGGCATTTTCAAAGCGGTCGGCGTAGCGTTCGACTTCGTCGGCAAGTGCTGCCGGGTCGTCAGACCCCATAAAAAAGCTCTTAATAGCAGAGAAAAAACCCATTAGCCATCCTCCTTGCGGGCAGCAAAGTAACGTATCGCCCAATCGCGCATCTCGCCCTTGCGGCCCCTGCTCAACCACTGACCGATTCGCCCCTGTAAACCCTGTTTTCGCCTGCCCCAGCGCCACAGGCCATTGGCATCGCGTTCGATGTCGCGCTCTGGGTCGAAATCGAAGGCTGCGAGCTCGCGGTTGCGGTCGACATAACGCCGGTTTTCTGTTTCACCGTGCCAGAGGTGCAGCAGCCTTCCCGGTACCACGCCAATGCGGCCGCGCACCTGCGGGTAAATTTTGCGGGCCCACTTTTGAAAGTGTTCAATATGCCTCGCATTGTTGCCCAGAATGCGGTAGATACACGGCGACGCGAAATCTCCGGCGAATGCATGCGCCATCACGTGGTCGCCCGAGCCGGCGATCATCGCGTCGTACAGACCGTGGCTTTCAATAATGTCGCGGCGGGCTGCCCATGCGAACCCCGTGTGACCGTGCGCAGCAAAATCACCTTTGAGCAAAAGTTGAGGAGTCTGCTGGTACACTTCGGCGAAAGTATCAAAATGTTCTGATGCCTTCACGTAGCGCCTTGCACCGCGCGGCAGGCGAATTGCTTTGGCAAAAGGCTGCACGACGGCATATTCTTTAAGAAGCCTGCTTGTCTGCTTATACCAGAGGGCATTTTCAAAAATGACGTCGGCATCGCACCAGACTATACCCGTAAATTTTTTATCGAGCTTTCTGACCAGAAGATTCAACAGCGACTCTTTCTGCCAAAGCACAGACTCACATTCAACGGTCGTGACATTTGCAAAGTGCGCGAGCGACGATTTCTGTCCGGGAAACAGCGCTTCGATCACGAACAGCGGCACTTTCTGCTTTTTCAGGCGCGCCGCGAAGATTTCAAAATTCGTGAGGCGAGACTTAACGCCCAGCGCATTAAAATAGCAGGTGACAACCGCCAGTTTCACCGGTCTTTGCGCAGAGAAAAATAGAGGCTAACTGCAAAAAACACAGTGACCGCCGTCACAGAAACGCACATGACTATCCAACCGCCGGTGGTCATCTGAGCCCCTTTAATTTGTCAGTCTGCCATTTTTTGACGGCAAGGTGCGTGAGCAGAAGAAAAAGCATAATGGCCCCGAGCAGAAAGAGCACGGTGATCTGCGTGACCGTGTTTTCCTGAATTTTTCTGAGCTGCACCGGCAGGTTTTGCCAGCACCACATAACGAAAATTAACCCAAGAAACGCGGGGCAAACGTACTTAATGACAAATGGCAGCGAGCGTGGTATACGCATGCGCGACCCTTCGGCAGCTTCTTTGAGCACGTTGTCGACGCCGAATAGCCAGCCCGCCACGATCACCTGAAACAGCGCGAGCACAAAGATAAAAAACGTGCCGGCCCAGAAATCCATCGTGTCGAGCGCTTCGAGTTTGCCCGAATAATAGACCACAAAGAGCGTGCCGAGAGCGGTTAACAGCAACAGCCCCGCAGAGCTTTTTTTGCGGTCGAGCTTCAAACCCTCTTCGAGAAACGCGATGCCGGGTTGCAGCATCGAAACGGAACTCGTGATCGCCGCGATGAACAGTAAAAAGAACCATAAAAAACCGAACACCTGCCCCAGCGGCATGTGCGCGAAGACGGCGGGCAAAGAAACAAAGCCCAGGCCAAAAGTGCTGCCTACACCCTGAACTCCCAAAAAAACAAACGCCGCGGGAACCGTAATGAGCCCGCCCAAAGCGACTTCGGCAAACTCATTACCGGCGGCGGCCGTCGTCGCCGAAAGCATGATATCGTCTTTCTTGCTCAGGTAACTCGCGTAATTGATAATCACGCCGAAGCCGACTGAGAGCGAAAAAAAGATCTGCCCTGCGGCATCCATCCACAACTGAGCGTTCAGCAGCGATTCGCCGAGCCCGACGTTTTGTGGCGGGTTCCAGAGATGGCCAAGGCCGTTGATGACGCTGCGCTCGGGTAAAGCAGGGTTTGGAGTTCCGAGTGTCATGACGCGCACGAGCACGATGAGCCCGGTGACGAGCAGAATCGGCATGCCATAGCGGCTGATGCGTTCAATGCCCGCAATACCGCGGTAGACAAAGAAGAAATTGATCACATAACAAACAGCGAGCGAAATCAGCATCGGCGAAGTACCGGTAAAAAGCGCGCCATTGCCCGCGCTGCCGGTAAACGCTTCGAAAAAATTACGGTAGCCGGCAACGTCTGTACCCAGATTCAGCGCTCCGGTGAGAAATCCCCAGGCGTAATAGAGGCACCACGCTTCGATCACCACGTAATACATGTAGATGCCGACCGGCACGATAAGGCCGAGCACGCCGAGGTAAGGCGAAATGCGCCGGGGCCAGAGTACGCTGAAAATACCCGGCGCGCTGTGGTAGCCGCGCGAGCCGCCGTAGCGCGCGATGGACCATTCGATATACGCAATGGGTAAGCCGAGCAGAATAAACGCGGTAAAATAGGGGATCATGAAGGTGCCGCCGCCGTATTTTGCAGCCAACCCCGGAAAGCGCAGAAAATTGCCGAGCCCTACCGCCGACCCTGTGACCGCCAGAATGATGCCGAGACGGCTACCCCAAGCATTAGCACCAGACATCAACGGTAGAGCGAGTACGGGAAAGTGAGGGTCAAGCTAAACTCCTTTACGCGTATGATTTAAAAAACTTTGCTGCACCCCTGATGCAGCGTTTATCCGACCTTTGGGAGGCGTACCTCAACTCGGGCAGCCGCCATTTCACCACTGCGACCGAACTCAAGCACAACCGCGTGCTCAATCTGCTCTATGCCCTGAGTTTTTTCGCCAATGTTTTTCTGATCGTCGCCGAACTTGCTGTTTTCGCCATTCTGCTGCAGCGCGACTTTGACAGATACATCAGCTATTTCTGGCCATTTGCCGCCATTAATGCGGTTTTTCCGCTGCTTATGGGCGCCGTTCTTTACATGAAGAACAAGTATGGCACCTTCAGGGTCACTTACCTCAGCACGCTCTTTTATACCGTCTATTGTACGCTGCTCAGCGTCTTTCTCGGCGAACGCATCGGCATTCACCTGATTCTGCTGACAGTGATGCCGATTGTCTACGTGATGTACGACTTCGGCCGCTGGAAAGAGATCAGCATACACACGGCGATTATGGCAGTGGGTCTGGTCACGGCGCTTGCATCGTACCGCCTGTCACCGCCGGTGTATCCGATACCCGACGACCTGACTACCGTCGGCGGCTACCTCTGCTGGGGCGCGGCGATCGCTCTGCTCTTCGGCTATTCAACCTACAACTGGAAACAAGTACACCTCACAGAACGGCAGCTGGCGAACGAAAAGGCGCAGACCGAAGGGCTGTTGCGCGAGACGATTCCGCGGCTCGAAATTGCCGAAGCCAAATACCGGCACCTCGTCGACGATTCGAGCGACATGATTTTTCAGATGAATGAAACGGGCGAAATTCTGAGCATGAACAAGACTGCGCATGCGCTGCTGGGTTTTGCACCTGAAGAGATGGTCGGTCGCCGCCTCTATGATTTTGTGCCCGATGGTTTAGAGGGCGATATCGAGCTTAACCGCAACATCGTTCGCGAACACGTGCGGCTGTTTCTCGAAGAAAAGACTCTCGTGAACTTTCGCACTACGCTCAGAAAAAAGCACATGTATGAGCCCGTTGACCTCAGCGTTACGCTGCAGAAAAACCTGATACACTGGCAGGTCGAGATTCTCGGCAAAGCTTCGCGCCTGCAAGAAGACGTGTCTCAGCGTTTTCTTGAAAAAGAGAAGGGACAATACCGAATTACCAATAACGTGACGCATGCTGAGATTCTCAGCCAGAAAATCTGCGAGCGGCTGAACCGCTATTTTTCTTATCCCGTGGTGAATACGATACGCATCTGTTTTCGCGAAATTCTCATCAACGCAATCGAACACGGTAATCTCGGCATCACTTTCGACGAAAAAACCCGCGCGATAGAAAACGGCGACTATATGGATTTTCTGATCTCGCGGCAGAAAGACGCCCGATTTGCGCGCCGCGGCGTGCTCGTCGACTACCTCATCAACGGCAAAGTGCTGATGTTCAGGGTCACCGACGAGGGCGACGGATTCGACCATAGCTCATTTATCACGCGCGCCGAGAACGACGAATACATGGCGATGCTCGAACACGGTCGCGGAATCATAATGACGCGCAATGTATTCGATTCGGTCGTCTTCAATGAAAAAGGTAACCAGGTTATTTTGACCAAACGTATTCCACAATGAATAAGAACCAACCAGCTGCACCCGACGCGATCATGATCGGCGCCGGCATCATGAGCGCGACTGTGGCGATGATGCTGAAAGAGCTCGAACCCGAAACGACGATCACGGTATTCGAACGCCTCGGCGAAGCAGCGCGCGAGAGCAGCGACGCGTGGAACAATGCCGGCACGGGCCATTCTGCCTTTTGTGAGCTCAATTATACGCCGCAACGCGGCCGCGGCAAAATCGACATTTCTAAAGCCACCCGCATCGCCGCCGAGTTCGAAGTTTCGCGACAATTCTGGGCGCACCTCGTCGAAAAAGGGCATATCAAAAACCCAGAACGGTTTATTCGCCAGGTGCCACACCTGAGTTTTGTTTCTGGAAAGGACAATATCGCATTTCTGAAAAGACGCTTCATAGCGCTCAAAGATTCGCCGCTGTTTAAAGGCATGAAGCTCACAACCAAACCGCGAGACCTCGCCGCCTGGGCGCCGATTATCATGCAAGGGCGCGACCCGAAGTCTGAAATCGCCGCGACCCGCATGGATTGCGGTACCGACCTCAACTATGGCGAACTCACACGCGCCATGTTTAGTTGGCTTGAAAAACAGCCCGGAGTCAAAGTACACTATCATCATGAAGTGCGCGACATTGATCGCGACGAAAACGGCCAGTGGAACCTGACAGTCGTCGATGTTAAGAAAAAGAAGAAATTTCACATCGATTCCAATTTTGTTTTTATCGGAGCGGGTGGCGGCGCGCTGCCGCTGCTC
>JAKQXK010000545.1 GCA_029561505.1 Spirochaetota bacterium
CTTCGTCTATCCACCCTTTGAGGCGTTTTGCTTCAGTTTCTGAAATCATGGGGCCAATAAAAACATTTTCATCATGCGGATTTCCCGCTCGCAGCGCAGCGGTCGCCGCAACGAGATGGCTGCGCAGTTTTTCATAGAGACTTTCGTGTACCAGAATTCTCTGCACGCTGATGCAGCTTTGGCCCGACTGGTAGAAAGCGCCAAACACAATGCGCGGCACGACTGCGTCGACATCTGCATCGCTGTCGACAATGACCGCCGCATTACCGCCGAGTTCGAGTGTGACCTTTTTTTTACCGGCGCGCGCTTTCATTTTCCAGCCGACTTCGGCAGAGCCCGTGAAACTCAGAAGCTTCAGGCGTTCATCGGTGACAAAAAGATCGGCGGCGTCGCGAGAGCACGGCAGAATCGAAAATGCGCCTGCGGGCAGGGCCGTTTCAGCGAGAATTTCACCCAGCACGAGCGCGCCGAGTGGCGTCAGTGACGCCGGTTTCAGAACGAAAGGACATCCTGCTGCTATGGCGGGGGCAATCTTGTGCGCGGCGAGATTCAACGGAAAGTTAAACGGACTGATGAATGAGCAGGCACCAATCGGCACGCGTTTCGTGAAGCCGCGATAACCTTTCGTACGGGGGGTGATGTCGAGCGGCATAACCTCGCCGCCGATGCGCGTTGCCTCTTCCATCGCGATGCGAAACGTATCCATGAGGCGCGTGACTTCGCCGCGCGCGTCTTTGATGGGTTTACCCGCTTCGATACAGAGAAGTTCAGCGAGTTCTGTCTGTCGCTCATTGACGCGTGTCAGCACATGCTCGAGCACCGCGCGGCGTTCGTACGCCGCCATTTCGGCCATTGGTTTTTCGGCGGCGACGGCAGCGGCGATCGCCCGATCGATCACCTGCGCATCGGCAAGCGCGACTTGGGCATAAGTCTCGTTGCTGTACTTATCGGTAACCTTTAGCGTTGCCGCGCCAGAATAGACCGGGCTATTTGCCAGATAATAGGGAAAAAGTTTCATGACGCGGCCATTTTTGGTGACGCGGCCGGCAAGGCGAGCACATCGCATTGGTCAGCCATTTTTTCTTTCAGGGCTGCCGCGCGATGGCAATCTGGTGCATGTTTCGACGGTTATTGCTGGTGGTTGTCGCCGCTATGGCATTTTCGGGTTGCCTGACCACAAAAAACTCGAAGGCAATTCAAGACTACCGCTCGGCAGTAAACGAATTTGACCGACGACTCACTGATGGCAAAAACTACCGAATAGTAAAAGGAGAACTCACGTTGCAGCCTGGCAAGACTACGTTGCAGTTCGGTGGTGTGCTGATCGGTGCAAACCGCTGGCTCAACGTTGAGTCAACGGTTGAAGGCATTCGTTTTTTTGAAGCTTCTGAGCGCATGCCTTCTGGGCATGCTGTATACCTTATTCAACAGAATGCCTGCTGTCTCGAAGACGCGGCATTTCGGCAAATACTGTTCTTGAAACCCGGCGATAACGTGCCAGCAACAGAAATTCTGGCGAAGCATTTTCAGTACAAGGTTGCTGCCAGCGACGGGCCATCAGCCTTGCTCGTGATGGATTTCACGAATATCTACAGTTTTGGCGGCATGCTCGCTTACTGGCGTGAAGGGGGCCAGGTCACTACTTTTGCTCAGGCACCCGCAACTGATTACGCGATTGTGATGCGTGAGGTCGCGTGGCATGAGCGCAGCCAGCTGACTCTCGCGGCGATGTACGCCTGGTATGGCATCACCGTGCCGCTCGATATTGTTACGTCGCCGTTTCAGTTACTTGGCCTTTTAGCGTATGGCAGAGGCATGGCAAAATAACGGCCGGCGTTTCGAAAAAAATATCAGGTTTCGACTAACACCTTTTCGAGCGCGCTGCGAATCGGGTCTGGAATTCTCACAGGCTTCCCGGTTGTTCTGTCAACGAATACGTGCGTGAAGAAGCCATCGGCCACTGCGTCGTTCTGGCCTTCACGAAATATAGCGACGCCGTATTCAACAGACGTACCGCTGATTTTGTTCGCTCGAAATCCCCCTTCTAATTTATCGGGATAAGCGATGGGTTCGTGGTAGTTGCAGCCAGAACTCACAACAAAACCGACGACCTTATCGCTATGTATCTTCAACCCCGCCACCTGAATCAGATAAAGGTTTGCGATCGAGTCGAAATAAGAATAATACACGACATTGTTCACGTGGCCATAGATGTCGTTGTCTGACCAGCGCGTCGTAATCGGTGCGAAGAAGCCGAAATCTCGTCGGTTAGGGCGCGTGGGTTTAGGCATGGGGTTGCCTTGAGCTTCACCGCGCGGCGTCAAGGCAGTTGAAATGCGCGTTTACCTGGTTCTCAGGGCGGTGTCGCGAAAGGCCTGGCCGCAGGCTGCTTTTTGCCTGCACGAAATAAACAGTCGGTTAAAATTGGCATTCGTGGTCTTAATTTCAAACGCCGAAGTGAGAATGGTGTTCGCTTCGGTGATTCCGGGTATGGCTGTCTTGAAATTTCTGCCAGAGTGCGAGAATATAATTTCAGAGCCCGCGGCGGTTTCACGAATCTCGACAGCAAAATCAGTCTGTTTGCCGTTTGCGCCGAAGAAGCTGCCCGCGTACGTACCGTTGAACGCCCCGGTTTTCAGTAGCGTGTGCGCGCTGCGCGTCTTAATGAGCGATTTGTCGGTTGGCAGCGAATAGCCTACAGGTCGCGAAAGCTCTGACTCGACTCCGTTCTTACCCCGTGCCCGAACGGCAAAGAGAAAGAGCTTGCCCGAAACTTCGGGTTCATGGCTAAAGCGAAGCGCTTTGGTCGCGGCGATAAAGTTCCAACTGTTTTCGCCGGGCGCCTTGCGAAACACTAGGTAGTCTGCCGCGTCGGCGACCCGGTTGAACTGCAGAGTGACTCCGGTGCGGCTTGCTGTCGCTGTCAAATTTGCGGGCGCGAGCGGTGGTTTGCCCGCGCGATTCACGTTAATGTTTGCATGGCCGCGGGCTGGCAGCGCTGCTGGGCCCGTCTGAATGCCCGAAATCGCACGCACGCTGTAAGCCTGGGGCAAGCCGCTTCTCGCTTCGACTGAGGTGTCGGTAAACTCATTGGTTTTCACATAACCCGCCTCTTGCCAGGCGCCCGATTGCGCATTGAAGCGCACGACCCAGTAGCGGTCAGCACCGGGAACCGGTGTCCAGGTGAGCTGAATCTTGTCGGCGAAGACACCCGCAGAGGCCTGCAACCCTTCGACTCTGCCCGGAGTGCCTGCTTTACCTTCGATGGTTACTGACGCCGAAGGGGTGGCTTCTGCATTTCGGCCGACTGCGATGACCGCGTACGTGTTCGGGCCCGCTGAGGGGCGAATGTCTGTATGTGTTGTGCCGCGCGGCGTGGCAATCGTCGCGAAGGTGCCCGTCGCGAAATTCTCTTTTGTGACTTTGTACGAGCTTGCCAGCTCAACACCCTGCCAACTGAGGCGAATTTGTCCGTTGGGTAAGAGTTCACCCTTGAGCCCCTGCGCAGGCCCAAGAATTTTCTGTTCTGCCGCGTAGCCGCTTGCCACAAGGCCCTCGTCGGCGCTTGTCTTTTCATTTTCATTCACGGCAACAACGCGGTAATAATAGTTTCTGCCAGAATCAACCGAATAGTCTTTGAAAAACGTTTCGGCCGTTTCTGAGATTTGTGCGAAGCTGCCTTCTGCGCTGTCGCTGCGCAGAATCTGGTAGCCGAGCGCACCTACAGACGCCGCCCACGTGACTGTCACGCTGTCTGATTCTGTACCCTGGCTCGCGCGTAGATTTTTCGGCGGCAGCAGTTTTTCTGCGATCGGGGTTTCACCCTTCGGCTGCCAGTCTCTCAGAGCATACGCAGCGTAAAAGAACTGTTGCGCAAAGTCATAAGAGACCCAGCCATAACCGTTCGTGCCCCAGTTGCTGCCGTCAGAATCCATGATCTTGAAGGCGCCGCGGTGTCCTTTCGGCGATCTTTTGCTGTCGTCATAGCCGATCAGCACCATCGCGTGGCCGTTCTTGTTCGCGACTGTATAGCCGTCGTAGACGCTTTCGTTGCGGCAGCATTTCCAGCGGTCGGGGCCTGAATTCACCCCGATTACCATCGGCTGCCCGTTTGCGAGTTCTGCCTTCAGCGCTTCGGTGTCATGAGCCGGCACAGTCTCATAGCCTTTCGCGCGGTATTGCGCCGCCACTTTGAGTTGCGCCGAGGTCGGTTGCTTTTTGAAATCCGCCACATTGTAGGGCCAGTCTGCCCAGCTGACCGCACCCTTGTCAACAAGCAGATCGAGCGCATGCGGTATGTGTGCCCCGCGGTCTTTGCCTTTGTTTACCTGATTATATGTCCATGCAGGAGAGAACACGTTTTCGCCGCGGCCGCCTGCTTCTTGCACATGTGGGCCGAAGTCGTGGTTGCGCTTACGCTTTTCGTGATAGCTCTTCAGCGCATAGGTTGTCGCCCAACCGACGCAGCTGCCCTGTTTGCCCTGCTTGCCCGGTGGTGGAAAAAACTGCGTCAGATCGACACGCGCCGGCAGACCCCGGTGGCGAATGAAAGCGCTATCAGAAACAGGTATACGATCATAAACTTCGGGAGGTTCGGGCAAATAACCTTCGTTACGCGTTTCGACCATGGGTTCAGTCGATGCCGGGTTGCCTGCAAAAAAAAGAAGAGGCAAAATTGCCGCGTAGCGCCATGTTCGAGTCATACCCCAATCGGGCTTCGCGTTCGCAGCAATCAAGCAAATAATGCAGGTGATGTCCAATATCTCTTGACCTGACTACTCGGCGAGAAACATAAGACCATGAAAAAGTTGTCGCGCAGCCTCGTTGCCTGCGTTCTCGTTGTGACTGCAGGTCTTTCTGCCCAAAAATTACCCGGTTTTTATAACGAAACCATGAACTTTCGCATCGAATGGAAAGGTATTCGCGCCGGCGATGTGACGATGCGCACGCGATCTGAAGGTGATAAGCACATTACCATTAACGCGCGGGTGAATTCGCTGCCCGTTATGCACGGCATCTATTATATTCAGGGTTCGTTTGCCGCCAAATGGAACCACGTCGCGCGCACGCCGGTGATCGCTTACGAAGAGGCATACCAGGGCGACACGTACCAGCGCCGCAAATTTCGTTTTGCCGGCCGCTCGGTGCGGGTTGAAAAAAATGAGAAGCGCTTTCATGAACTGAGTTATCCGCACAGTAACCCGCCGAAGTCTGAATCGAACGATGCTTCTGACGTCAGCATCTCAGGGGGATATCAAGATCTGCTCGGCGCCTTCTATTATGTGCGCAGCACGGGGCGCGTGCCGAAAGTAGGCGAAGTTCTGCGCGTACCGGTTTTGCCCGCAGGTTCAAGGCGAACCTTGATACTGAAGGTATTGGCGCGCGAAACGCGCAATGACATTCCTTTTTTCGGTACGCGAGAAATAATTCATGTGCGTTCGGCGCTCGCCGACGAAGCCAAGGGCAAGGGCCCTGCAATGGGCAATGTTTTCTTCAACACACAGTCACAGATCGACATGTGGATAACCGCTGATGCAGATTTTGTCCCGGTCAAAATCTGGACGACGATGCCCTATCTGGGTGTGGCGAACATCTTGCTCGAGCAATATTCTCAGCCTTAGCGCGCCCTGGCTTGCC
>JAKQXK010000561.1 GCA_029561505.1 Spirochaetota bacterium
TAAAATGCAGGTAAGGCTTACGCGCCGTCAGCTCTTGAGGCGTAGCAGCGGGTAACAATGCATAGCCACCCGAATTCGACGTTATGGTGTTTGTTACGGATAAACCATTGAGCTGCACAACCTCACGACCGATTCTGAGCGTTGCTTTGCCGGCGTGAGTCACATGCAGACGCGCCTCGCGATAACCCGCCGCCGGTACTGGGAATATTTTCCAGCGCAGTTGGTTTGCGGCGTCGTAGTAGATGAGGCTCGGGTCTCGCATACGTTCGGTGACACGGTTGTAAACCCAGAGCGCCAGACTGCGCGTCGTGATCTGTGCCGGTACCTCAACGCCGTCAATCGTCAGCCAATGCTGCGTGACGAACGCGTTGTCGGGCAGGTAGATATTCGTGTCGAACTCGGCGGTACGTGAGATATCCTCATTTCTGATGCGAATGCGCAAAATCGATTCGGTCATGGTGGTGCCCGTGTCTTTTTGCGCAACTGAAACCAGAAACGCGCGCACTTTCGCCGAGCTCGTGCGCATGATCAGCTGCGGCCCCGCTTCGCCCAGAAAAACATGGCGCAGGCGCGCCCGCAGCGTGTCAGAGAGTTCGGCACCGTCGAGCACGATATTTCGATACACACGATCATAAATCGGCACGCCGGCATCGTTAAATGCCCGCCGGCCCTGCTTTGCCGCGCGTTTTTGTGTCAGGCGCAGCACCGTCTTGTCGTCGATGCGCGGCTTCTGGTTAACGGCAAGCGGGGCATGTTGCACGTACTCAAGCCCTTGTACCAGCGCCGCACGGTCTAGATACATGTCGCCGAGCACAACTGCGGGCAGTACACCCAACCCTGCGACCGCTATCGCGACAACTGCTATGCGCGAATAGTATGCCCGAAGAAGGGCAAAATCTTGTTTTAGCCGCAGCAGCTGCATCGCGGCAGCGAAATAAGGTATCAACAGCAAGAAACCAAGACCAATCGCTGCTATCAGCAATAGCGCAAGCGGCACAAAAAGCAGAAAAATAACGCAGAAGTAGAGAACAAAAACCAGGCCAGCGAGGCGCAAAATGGTCATGAGTGTCTGCAGCGCGCGATGGCGAATATCGGGCACAAGATAGACGAGCGCATTAAATGCAGCGAGCAGCCAGAAGTCAGCCGAATTAAAATTGCCAAGCACCATCTGGCTTTCGCGCGCAACCGGACCATAAGCATTCAGCAACAGCCCAACGAGCGGCAGAACACCGACGAAAATCAGGCGCAGCGACCAGATCACTTCAGGGTTTTCGAGTTTTACCGCGTGTTTCGACGCGACGTGCAACAGCAGGCGCAGCATAATGAACGAAAAAACTGTGGTGAGACCAATCAGATACATCTGCTGCAGGTCTGCGCCGAGCCCTGATACAAAAACATTGCGCAGAAGATTGAATGAGATATAGGCCACAACCGGCAGCAGAATTGCAGCGACAATATTCGAGACTAAACTGCGCCGGGTTGTAATACCAAAATGCATCGCGATATAATAAAGCAGATAGTAGAACACGGGAATAATCGCTGAAAAGATCAGCGTCATATATTCACCCTGATCAAAAATCCATTCGGCGACAGAAATTGTGACATGCACGTAACGCAAATAGAGGTAACCACCCATAATCTCTGCGAGCACGAGCGCAACCAGAATGGTGACAGAAACAACCCGCCGCCGCAAGAAATACCAAAGCCCTGCGCCGCCCGCCGCAACGCCGGGTGCAAGGGTCAGCAGCAGCCCATAAGCAAAGGCCTTTCTTTGTTCGGGCGTCAGATCGGGCCACGCTATGCTCAGCATCGAGACGGCGCACGCCAAAGAAACGAGAGCCGGCAAAGCGCCGGCAATCATAAGGCCGATGTTAAGTGTTCGCTGTTTGTTTTGCATTTTTGATCCTGTAAAGAAATAGTGAAAACGAAATGAGGATAGCTAAAAACACCGCGATGCCGACCGCTTCGTGCAACCAGACACGCCCTTCGGCAAGTGGCTGCAGGCGCAGGTACAACGCGACCCGCAAAAAGTTTGCCGTGAGCGTAACCGTAAAGGCGGTAAAGAGCAGCAGGCAGCATTGTAACGCGAGCTGTACGAGCTGAAATTTCATGCTACGTTGATGGGCAGACGCGCCCGGTACCAGCAAAGCGATGGTGATCGCAACAATCACAAAGAAGTTGATGCCCGCGCAGCTGAAATCAAGAAAAAAGTCAGGGAAATAAAACAGGCTTTTGCGCTCGCTGAAAGATTCACCTGTATAAACGGCGAGCAGCAGCGCCAGTGGATGCAAAAACAACGCGTGTAACCCCGCAGAGCCCGACATCGCCACGAGTTTTATCGCGCCGGCAACCGAGACGAGGCCCGCGGGCAAAAGCCATGAAGCAGCTCGCATCGCAGGCGATCGTCGCGTCAGGCGACTACCCTGCAAGCGCGATTTCGATTGCCGTTATATGGTGTCACAGGTTTATCAGCCATGATAGATAAGACTCTGCATTACCTTTTTCCGTTCATTTTTCTTTTCGTCGCCAGCTGCAGCAGCTTGCCGAAAGGGCAAACGGGCGAAGCAGCTGAAAAGCTGACGCAGCGCATTCTCGCCGCAGCTGACTATGAAAAGTGGAAAGCGACGACCGCCGTCACCTTTCTTTTTCGCGGCGACGACCGCATTTTCTGGGATAAGAAGCGAAAGCTCGTCGAAGTTCTCTTTAAGAAGAATCTTGTACAATTCAGTGAAGTCACAGGAAAATCGCTTTGCTTTGAAGGCGAGCGGCGCCTGTTCGATGAATGCGGCGAGTTGACCGCTGCGGCGGTAAAACGCTTCTACAACCACACGTATTGGCTGAACCCTGCCTTTCACATCGACACGCCGAACGCGGTGCGCGCAATTGCCGAAGAGAACAAACTGCTCGTCACTTTCAATTCAGGCGGTGCGACACCAGGTGATTCATACCTGTTCACGACAGACGAAGAAGGCAAACTGAGCGAAATGCGCATGTGGGTTTCAACTTTGCCTCTGAAAGGCGCAAAAGCGACGTTCGGCAATTATCAGACGACGGCAACGGGCGTGCGCGTTGCGCTCGATCACAAGGTGGCATCACTTGCGTCGGTGAACCTCAGCGAATTGCAGATGTTCGCGACCTACCCAGAAGCCGGCAGGCCCGATCGGTTTCAGGGTTTGCTCGAGCTGGCGGGCGGGCCCGGTAGCGAATCGCTCAACCGTAAGAAATAGTTTTTTAGCTGCTAATCAGCGAAACTGATTTCACCGGTCTCGCGGTGCACACGCACCGCAGGCTTCACGTAAGCCTGAATTGTTTTATAGGGGTAACTTTCGCGCGTAACGTGGTAATGGTCACCGAGAATCAGCACGTGATCGCGCGCACGTTTGTCGCACCAGTGCCGGTCGAGCCGTTTTTCACAGCGTCTGCGAAAAACAGATTCAAGATGTGGTGCCGCCAGCCGCATCGCTTCGGCCGGTGAAATTCGTGACCGGGCGGTGCTCTCATCGCCGGGCGCGACCATCTCGGGGCTCGCGCAAGCCTGAACGAGAAGCACCAGCACAAAAATCATCAGGGCGCGCATAGTAGAGATAATGGGGCCACTGACCCAGTCGGCGTCAATCTCAATACGCTGTCGCAGCGCTGTAGTCATGCCGTTGAAAATTCTATTATAGCTCGACATGCCATAAATGCCAGCCCCAATGGGCTATGGGGCTCGTCTACGCCGACATCGAACTCAGTAACCCGCGCCGCGATGATCTGAAATCGCTGAAGGTCAAGAGCCTCGTCGACACGGGTGCGGTGATGCTCTGCCTGCCAGAGCACCTGGTCACGCAGCTCGACCTCGATGAAAATGGTACGCGTGATGTTTCGACCGCCGACGGCCGTTCTCACAAGGTGCCCTACGTCGGCCCGGTCAAAGTGAAGTTTGGCGACCGCCTGTGTTTCGTCGGCGCGCTGGTAATGGGCAACGAACCGTTGCTCGGCGCAGTGCCGATGGAAGATATGGATCTCATCGTGCACCCGCTTTCACGTACCGTAACGGTTAACCCCGAAAGCCCGAATTTTCCGCACCACAAGATTAAGTAAGCCGATCTGCCCGTTGCGGCTGTCCCGTCGCCACCGCGAAATATACTTGCCGCCCCGCCCCGCCTATAATACCCTTTGAGAGATGGATCTCGCATGCCTCATGCGCCCGAGAAAGCTGTGCCTCTGCAAAGGCGTCAGTAAACAAGATATCGAAGACGCCGTCGCGGCCGGTGCCGAGAACTTTCGCCAACTCGTCGCTAAGACGCACGCGACCACGGGCTGTGGTACGTGTTACCGCGATGTCTACGCCGCCTTTCGCGAAGCGCGCGAACAGAAAACCTGCCACCTCACCGGCCAGATCAGCATCAAATTCCCTTAGCAGGCTGCAGATGCCTGCGGTGGAATTTTGATGCAGTGCATAAACACTTGCCCAAATGGCGTTTTCTGCCGTAGATGAAAAGAGACCGCGATGATGAGGATATCCCCCCTATTCAAGACTGCTGTTGTGTTTGCGGCCACACTCGTGGCGTCAGGTGACCTGTGCGCCAAAGAGATTCGCGAGAACCCTGTTCAGAAAAAGCTCGAACGCTACCTGCCCTACAGCATCGACGAAATCGAAGCGTCAGCGGCATCGATCAATTTTAACCCGCGCCTCGTCGCCGAAGAACTCGGGCAGAAGCTCGACCAGTTTTACCTGAGCGACCCGTCAGAGAAAAAAATCGCCAACCGGCAAGACAACGATTCAAATGCCGCGTGGTACCGCAAAGAATGGAACGTCAATCTGCAGCGCCTTTTCATGCGCGACCTGCTCGCGCGCACGCAAAAATCTTTCATTATCAAAGAAGCACCGAATGTTGCGATGCTGCACTACAATTTTGCACTCGCGCAGATGAAGCTGAAGAAGCCTTACCACGCCGCGTTTCATTTTGCGCAGTCGCTTCGCTACCGCAGCCTCAGGCTCGATGACGAAATTTATGTCGATAAAGACAGGCTGCAGCTCACCAAAGCGGGTGCTGCTGAAATCGCCGACGCCGATTCTTACCGCGAGGCGAAAAAGCAACTAGATGAAAAAACCAGGGAAAAACGGCGCCTTGAAGAAGAGCTCGTCTTGCTCGATGACCGTGCGCGTTCGCCACAACTGAACGCGAGCCCCGCGCCGGGCAAATCTGTAGACGCAGAGCGCCAAAAACAGCAACAGCTGATCGCCGATCAGAAAGAGAAGAGCCGTCAGGCGCTCGAACGCGTGCGCGGTGAATATGACAAGGCCAAAACGGCTTTCGACGACGCTCAGAAAAAATTCTCAGAGCATGAAAAGGCATACAACCGTAAATCATCAGACATGCTCATCGAAATGTCTGCGCTCGTGCGCCAGATAGAAGACACGATCAAAGAGCGTTCAAAGGTATTGAATAAAAAGGCATTGTACAAGACCAACTTCAACCAGACACTGCAGCACGACTACAGCCAGAACCGCCAGTTCACCGCGTTTGCAAACGTGCTCGAAGCCGCGACGCGTCTCGACCCTGAAAACCCGGCGATCAACTTTCAGCTCGCCGAAGAATACCGAACCTCGCAAGACGTTTCGCGGAGCATCGACTCTTATGAACGTGCACTGACCGCAAACGAAAAGCCCCGAACCGGGTTTGAGCTCAAAGACGAGCAGATTCGAAAAGCGCATGCATCGCTGGGTGCACTCTATTATGCCAAGAGCCGCTACGTTGACGCAGCATTTTTTTACGAAAAGGCACACGGCCAGACGCCCAACGGCCCCGAAAAACAAAACCTGAGCTGGGAACTCGCAAAACTGCACGTCGAAAAAACCGGAAACTATGAGCGCGCATCGGCCTTGTTTGAAGACTATTTGAACAACATCGCGGCGCTGAACCCGAGCGACGTGACCGACCGCACGCAGTGGATCAAAGAGCGGTTTTTGGCCAACAAATACCTGATGCATATTTACGGCAAAAAAAGCGATAAGACGAAAGTCATGCGCACGATGCAGGGCGCTGCAGCGGCGCACCAAGACCTCGAAACGCTGATCAATGAACTGCGGCAACGTAATGCCAAAACCTACACCGACATGCAGGTCGCGAAAAAAGCGCTGTTTGACGACGTGCGCAGCCGCGAATTGAATAACTATCTGAAGCTCGAATCAGACTTCGAGAAGCAAAAACGAGAACTTGCAATTATCGAGGCCGGGCGAAACAGCCTGCCACTCGCCCAGTTCTATTCGCAATACGCAGGTTTTCTGGAATCAGAAAACGACATTCAGGGTGCGCTCAGCGTTTACGGTACAGCTGAAAAACACGGGCTCGGCGCCGACCACGCAAGGCGTGAACAGGGCCGCTTAAGGGCACAGTACCTGCAGTAATAGGTGGCTGCGATAGTGATTGCCGTGCGCTGAAAACCGGGCGGTATGACACATGACAGTGCTCTCGTTTCCCTTCTGGATTATTTTTGCCGTAGTTAGCCCGGTCTTGGTATTGCTGCTGATCGTCGGCGTTGGCACATTTACAGCACCCGCGTTTAAGCAGAGGCCACCGCTGATTGAAAAGTACCCGTCATAGTGCGCCAACCGATCTCGCTTGCCGCCGCTGGCTGGCGCCGTGGCCTGCCTTATGATCTCCATTTTATTACCGTTCTGGCTGATATTCGCTATCTTCAGCCCGGCGTTGCTGCTGTTTATGTTTGTGGGTATTCAATCGGGGGCAAAACCCGCAACGAAAGCCAAGCCGCCGGTCGGAGAACTGCATCTGTCCGTCGCGCCGGCTGATAAAAATACCGCGCCGGATTCGGCGCGGCAGAGTTAAGACCAGATTCATAATGCAGCTGCAATTTCGATGCACGCCCGTATCTCGGTCATTACGCTCGGTGTCGATGACCTTGAACGCTCTGTAAAATTCTACCGTGACGGGCTCGGCTTTGCCACGCAGGGCATTGTCGGCAAAGAATTCGAATCTGGCGCGGTCGCCTTCTTCGAACTTTCGGGTGGGCTAAGGCTCGCGCTTTGGCCACGAAAGAGCATCGCACACGATTCGGGCTTGGCGCTGGCAATGCCCTCTGCAACCGAAATAACCCTGGGCCACAACGTCATGAGCCGCACCGAGGTCGACCAGGTGATGCAACAGGCTGCCGAGTCAGTAATTAATTAGGAGTTCTCTACTCTTCAGTGTAAAAGATCTCTGTCTTGATCTCTTCTTTGTTGCCAGCTTTGTCGAGCGAATAGAACTGCAATACCCCCATGCCTCCGACGCCCTGAAGGTCGCTGTACGTAAGGCGCTTGCCATACTCAATGAACGGCAGCGCGTTCATGTCTTTGCCGAATGTCACAATGCGGTAAAAAGTTTTCGCGCGGCCTGACTCCGCATCGTCGACCAGAAACACCACGCTGCTGTTTTTGCCGACGGTGATGCCGCGCTTACTGTGCAAGGGCTCGCTGATCACCACGCGCGTTCTCGGTGGGTTCAATTCAACTTTGAAAACATAGTTTTTCGTGAATACAACTTCATTCGCCGAGTTTTCGAGATTAACCTGCATTTTGTAGGTATCGGGCTTATCGAAGACCAATGGCTCGCGGTATTCGATAAACTCACCGTCACCGATCTTGTATTTGGTGACGAGATTGGGTTGAACAGGCAACTCGATGCGGCTGCCGAGCAGGTATTCGGTTTGTCCCTCTTGCACGAGCGGTAACTTCGGCTCACGGTATGCCTTGCGCAGATAGTCTTTCACCGAATAGCTGCGGCTGTACGCGCCTGCGACTCCCGTCTTGTGAATCGAGCGCACGCGAAAGAACTGCACTTCTGGCCCGAGCGCTTCGCGAAACACCTTCTCTTTGGTGCGCACTACCTTGACGCGCGCGCCGCCGATTTTTTCGGCGTCGGTGGCCTTTGCCAGATCGATATCAGAGAATTCGATGTCGGTGGCGATGGCGTCAGCCGGTGCGTTAATGTTGAGCGAGAAAACCTTCTGGTCTTTGGCAGCCGGTTTTGTCGTTTCGCTCTGCGCAGACAACACCGCGGCCGAAGCCAATACGATAGCGGATATTAAGAGAAATGGGTGTTTCATGGTCGCAGCAGATTTACGCTGAACACGACCGGTCAATGAAAATGCAGTTTTGGCACCCCCTGGGGATGCCAAAACCAGATTATAGTTTCTTCAGCCAACCCAATCGCTCTTTTAAGAGCGATTGGTCAATTTGCGCCTGCGCATCAGAGATGACCTTCTTGTCGATTGTGCGCGCGATTCTTTCGGCGCGCGGTATCTCTGCTTCGGGAAGAAGCGCCAGCAGGCGCAAGCCAAACGGAACCAGATTCTCTTTGTGCGCGGTCAAGATCACCCGCTTCAGCAGGTCGTCGTCGTAGCGGTGCGACATCGCCGCCAGCCGCTCGACGTCTCGCTCGGCGAGGTAGTCGGCAATTTTGAGCGCAGTCGCTAGCTGGCCCGATTCGTCGGCGGCATGAATCAGCTTCGACAGCGCTTCTGAATCGAGTTTCGCGCAGATCGTGGCCATATGCGCGTACATGTCATTGCTCAGATGCTTTAAGAAGGCGAAGATGTGCACGAGAGCACCGTGTTCGATGGCAAACGGCACCATGCCGAGCAGCGCATCGACCGACACGCGCCCCACGAGGCTTGCAAGGCGCTGGTGCTGGTATTCTTGGAAATGCGACAAGAGCCCGATAACCGCAGGCCAAAGGTCTTTGCGCTGCGCGGTTTCAACCATGTCGATAATCTTTTCATCGCTGTA
>JAKQXK010000429.1 GCA_029561505.1 Spirochaetota bacterium
ACGGTTGGTAAATTGTTTGAATTGGTTTGCAGAGGCACACGATGTGCCCTGGTCGCGAACGCCAAGGATGGCGTAGTGGACGACCGAGGCGGGGGAAATAACACCGTAGAGACGCGATTTATCGCGACTCTACGGTGAGTAAATAAAATGAAACAACACACATTCGACATCGCCGTGTTCGGCGCGGGGCCGGCGGGTTCTGGGAGCGCGCTGTTTTTGGCTGAAGCCGGTTACCGGGTTGCGCTCATTGAGCAGCGTGCTTTTGCCAAAGCCGGGCCCTCATGGGTGAATGCCGTGTACGCCGAAGGGTTTTCGAAGATAGGTCTTCGCGCACCCGAGGGCGACGAGGTTGAACTCGCTGATTTTCCAGTTACGTTTTTTTCAGCAGATCTCGCAGAGAGGCTCGATGTTGCGGCGAGTGGGTTCACGAACGTGCGCATGCGCCCGTTTGTCGACCGGCTGCAGCGAGACGCATTCGCGGCGGGCGTCGTCGGTTTTGATCTGGCGCGGTTTGAGCATTTTACTTTGGTTGCAGACCGGCCGGTAGTTGCGCGCATCGTGCAGCAGAAAGAGGGCCACGAGGGCGAAGCTATCGAAATAAAGGCGCGGCTCTTTGTCGACGCGACGGGCATCGCGGGCAGTCTCAGAGAGCAGGTTGCTGCGCTGCGCCTGCCGCCAGCGGCCGCCGGCGACAGCGATCTCTGCACCGCGCTGCAGCAAAACTGCCATGTAACAGACCCGGCTGCCGCAGCGGAGTTTCTTGCCGCGCGAAAGGTTGCTGCCGGTACGCTTATCAGCATTCTTGGTACGCAGGGTGGCTTTTCGACGCTCAGCGTGCAGATTTCACCCGATCTCTCAGGAGTTGGCATTCTGGCGGGCTCTATTAAAGAGGCTCGTTTTTTGACTGGCACACAAATGGTGAAGAAGTTCTGCGAAGAACACCCGTGGATAGGCGCGAAAATTCACAGCGGCGGCGGTACGATTCCGTTGCGGCATCCGCTGCACCGGCTCACCGCGCCGGGGGTTGCGGTCGTGGGCAATGCCGCGAACCAGGTTTTTTCGGTGCACGGGAGTGGCGTCATGCCGTCGCTGCAGGCGGCGAGGCTTTTGGCCAATGCAGTGGCCGATGCCGCAGACCCAGGCGATGAGGCCGTGCTTTGGCGGTATGCTTCTGCCTTTCAGCAGAGTCTTGGGGCGCTGCTCGCGAGTTACGATCTGTTTCGCCGGTTTTCGCAGAATCTGACATCCGCCGAAATTGCTAAAATGTTTCGTTATGGCCTCATGAACGAAGCGATGATGCTCGCGGGCATCAGACAGGTAATGCCCGAACCGTCGCTGACAAGCGGGCTCAGCATGCTCGCGACCGGCGTGCGCGACCCGCTCTTTGCTGCGGCACTCGTGCGGTCGCTCGCACGCATGCCGCTCGTTTACCTGCACTACCAGAATTTTCCCGAAGTGCCCGATAAGAAGAAGTTCGCCGGCTGGGTTGCGTACGCCAAGAGGCTCGGCGTATAATCGCATAACTTTCTTAACAGGCTGTATTGCCGTGGCAATCTGACAGCCATGGAATTCATTTATATTTTCGTCGCACTGGCATCTGGGCTCGCGCTGGGTTTTGTCATTGGCCGACTTGCGGGCAAAAACTCAACCGTCGCCGCGCTGACTGAAAATCGTCTGCTCAAAGAATCGCTGGCGAAGACCGAAAGCGCTCAGACCGCGCTTGCGCAGCAAATACAGAGTGAGTTCAAGAATATCGCCAACGAAGTGCTCGTTTCGGGTTCGCGCCAGGTGCACGAAGACGCGCAGAAACAGTTGAACACGCTGCTCTCGCCGTTGCAGTCAAAGCTCGGTGAATTTCAGAATCGCCTCGAACAGACGGCGACTGTGCAGGGGCGCGACAGCGCAGCGCTGAAAGAGCAGATTCGCGCGCTCACCGACCTCAACAAGAACGTGAGCGAAGAGGCGCGGCGGCTCGCCGATGCTCTTAAGGGCGATGCGAAGTCGCGGGGCAACTGGGGCGAAATGGTGCTCGAGCGCCTGCTCGAAGTTGCGGGTCTCATCAAAGGCACTCACTATGAAACGCAGGTTTCGTTAAAAGGCGAACAGGGGGATTTCAGACCAGACGTGGTCGTGCGCCTGCCAGACCAAAAAGACATGATCATCGACTCGAAAGTATCACTTGTGCACTACGAACAGATGTTCGGCGCCGCGAATGAAGAAGCGCGCGCAGCGCTGCGCAAAGAGCACCTCGCACGCCTCAGAAAGCACGTTGACGATCTCGGTAAAAAAGACTACAGCGGGCTCGAGGGCGTGAACAGCATTGATCTTGTATTCATGTTCGTGCCGATCGAAGGTGCGTTTCTCGAAGCCGTCAACGCCGATGAGCAGCTCTATGACTATGCCTTTCGCAAGAATGTGGTGATTCTGACTCCCGGCACCCTGCTTGTCACGCTGCGCCTCGTCGCGCAGATGTGGCAGCAAGACAACCAGAACAAAAATGCGCTGAAGATTGCAGTTGAGGGCGGCAAACTCTATGACAAGTTCGTGGGTTTTGTCGACGACATACAGCGCCTCGGTGGGCAAATGGAAACAACGCGCAAAACTTACGATGAAGCGGTGAAAAAATTAAATACGGGGCCGGGTAATTTGGTGACGCAGAGTGAAAAATTGCGACAACTTGGCGCCAAAGCCAAGAAACGGCTCGCGCTCGCGGCTGAAGACGAATAACGCCCGGCAGCGACCATAACCGGCGTCGAGGCGATTTTGCCGCGACCCGGCGCGCGAGACCACTTAAACGCTTTCCAGAATGTGAGGGGCTGATAAGCTCGGCCTCTTTGCAGCGAATATGACGAAGAAAATCTTCGAATGGGAACTCAACCTTGCGCGCCGTCTCGCGATGATCAGCATCGCCGGTGGTTTTGCGAGTTGGCTGTTTCGCGTGCTGCGCCAGGGCTTTATTCCTGATTTTCTTGGCATTTTTTTGAGTGCATTTATTCTTTGTCTGGCCGCGCTGCTCTTTATGCGGGTTGGCTACCGTGTGCTTGCGGCGACGCTGATCACCGGTATGATGATTATCGGCCTGCAGGTTTCATGGGGCCTTATCGAACCACGCAGCGGGCCGATGCTGGTGCTGATTGCCGGCGTGGCGCTGAGTGCGGCCTATTACCGGTTTCGCATTGCATTTCTCGTCATTCTTGCGAGCGCCGCGGCGCTTTCGCTCATGGGTTACAGCGCGGCCGATCGCCTGCCGGGCCAGGTTGTATTCTTACCCAACGGGCTTACCGTTTTCACAAATTTTATCAGCGCTTCGATCGGGTATGTGTCGGTCGGTACCCTGATAGCTGCGGTAATTTCGTATGTGGTGACAAAAATGGAACAGAGCCTGCGCCACACGCGCATTCTGCTCATCACGGCGCGAAACCAGAAAGGCGAACTCGAAGCAAAAGAACGCCTGCTGACCCTTTTTACCGA
The DNA here is from genome assembly GCA_029561505.1 of Spirochaetota bacterium. Taxonomy (GTDB): domain Bacteria; phylum Spirochaetota; class Leptospiria; order Turneriellales; family Turneriellaceae; genus Turneriella. The sequence goes on from JAKQXK010000429.1 coordinate 3,472, forward strand.
GCTTGCTTCTGATTACGTCTACCAGGTCGACCTCAGGCAACCCAATATGGTGCCCCAGGTCTTTGCCGGTTCGTTCGAGCGCATAACGGGTTATTCGCCAGCCGACATTGGCCACATGGGCGGCTGGATAACCATCGTGCACCCCGATGACCGTGAAAATCTGCAGCGCCACATGCCCTCGCTGCTCGACGGTCAAGAGACGATAACTGAATACCGCATTCTCACGGCAGCTGGTAAAACTGTCTGGGTGCGCGACCATGTGAGGCCCGTGCGCGACGCCGAAACCGGAACCGTGACCATGCTGCTCGGCGCGGTGCACGATGTTACCGAGCGACGGGCTGCCGAAGAACAAATTGAAAATCTGGCGTTTTACGATCCGCTCACCTCGCTGCCGAATCGCCGTCTGCTGCTCGACCGGCTCGAGCAGGCTTTGGCAATCAGCGCGCGCACTGCGCTGCGCGGCGCACTACTATTCATCGATCTCGATCATTTTAAGAATCTCAACGACACAAAAGGCCACGAAGCGGGTGATCAGCTGCTGGTGCAGCAGTCGCGCCGGCTGAAACTTTGCATTCGCGAGGGCGATACCGTCGCGCGTCTCGGCGGCGACGAATTTATCATTATTCTCAGCGAACTTTCAGCAGACGAAGAAAAAGCGGCTGAAGAGGTCACCGAGGTGACGCGGCGTATCTTACAGGCGCTCAGCCTGCCGGTTGCGCTGTCTTACCGGCAAATGAGCGATTATGAAAATACCTGCAGCATCGGCGTCACGATGTTTAAGGGGCATGAACTCACCGTCGATGAATTGCTGAGGCGCGCTGACATGGCCATGTATCAGGCGAAGGCCGACGGGCGCAACGCCTTTCGCTTTTTTGATCCGCAGATGCAGCAACTGCTGGCCGAACGCCTGAAACTCGAAGACGATCTGAAGCAGGCCTTGTTACAGTCGCAATTCGTTATCTATCTGCAGTCGCAGCTGGGCGACACTGCAAATCTTGTCGGTGCCGAAGTGCTTTTGCGCTGGCTTCACCCCGAAAAGGGAATCGTGTCGCCGCTCGATTTTATCCCGTCGGCAGAGCGCACAGGCCTCATCGTCGAGATCGGTGCCTGGGTAATCGACCAGTCGTGCGCGATTCTGGCACGCTGGGCAAAGTCACCGGCAACCGCGCATCTCAGCCTCGCCGTCAATGTGAGCGCGCGCCAGTTTCATCGGGCAGATTTCGCGGCTGAGGTGGGCAAGGCACTGGCGCGGCATAAAATCGATGGCACCAGGTTAAAACTCGAACTGACAGAATCACTCGCGCTTGAAAACGTCGCAGATTCAACAGCGCGCATGCAAGAGCTGCGCAGCATGGGCATTCAGCTCTCGCTCGACGACTTTGGCACAGGCCAGTCTTCTTTATATTACCTCAAGCAGCTACCCCTCAGCCAGATCAAAATCGACCAATCGTTTGTGCGCGATATCTCGACCGACCCGAACGATGCTGTGCTTGTGAAGACGATCATCGGCATGGCCGAAAACCTCAGACTAGAGGTTATCGCCGAAGGCGTTGAAACCGAAGCTCAGCTGAGTTTTTTGCGCGAGAACGGTTGCCATCTTTATCAGGGTTACCTGTTCAGCCGACCGATCAGCGTCGCCGAGTTTGAAAAGCGTTATCTGCAACAGGCGCACGACACCCCTCAGGTGCGATAGACGATTGCCGCCCCAGCGCAGAGCGTGGCCATGCCCCTGCTATGGCAACAGAACGCGAGAAAGCCGGCGCCACTCTGCAGCTCAGTGAAATCAGGGCGGAGCTCGACCGTACTGCGGCCGAAATCGGTGTCGACAGCCAGAAACTGCAGCTCACATTCGAGCGCAGCGACTTTAACCTGCGCTGCGAAGTCGAAGAAGTTTCTGATTCGCTGCTTATCGACACGATCGCGATAGCGAAACGCCACCTCGAGAACTGGCGCATTCATACATTCGAAAAGTCGTTTCTCTCGATTCAGGCGCTGAACGACAATCTATTCGCGACCGAAGGGCTGCTCGAAAAAATCAAGATCCGCATTTCAGGTCTCTATGGTGAAAAAACTCTCGAAATTACCAAAAAAGGCGCGCTCGTTCACGCAGAGCTTTCGCTCATCAGCGCGGTTTTGCGGCGGGCGCTGGGTCGGGTATCGAGCAAAGACGTGCTGGCGCAGCTGGCAGAAATGGGTTGCCATATCTACCGCCCTCACGATAAAATCGGCGGCATCGCGGTTTTCTCGCGGCTATCGGCTAAGTTACGCGAGACGGTGATTCTGCCGCTGAAAAACCCCGAGGTCTATGACAAAATCGCGCGCGAGACACGCAGCGAATTTTCTCTCAACCGGCCGCGCGCGGTGCTTTTTACCGGCCCGCCTGGCACCGGTAAAACCACCATGGCGCGCCATGTCGGTAAAGAAGCCGGCCTCGTTGTCGTGCATGTGCCTCTCGAAAATATTCTTTCTGCATATTACGGCGAATCGACGAAGCGCCTCGCGGTGATTTTTGACGCCGCAACAACGACACGCGAGCCATTGATACTCTTTCTTGATGAAATTGATGCGTTGGCGCCTTCGCGCAACGAAAAACTCTTTGAGGCGTCGCGCCGCCTGTTGTCGGTGCTGCTCAGAAAGATAGATGGTCTTGAAACACAAAACAACATCATTACTGTCGGTGCCACGAATCGGCCGCAAGATCTCGACAGCGCGCTTCTATCGCGCTTCGACACGATTCTCGAATTTAACGAACCACAAGAAGATGATATTCGCGAGTTAATACGCTTTTACGCGAAACAGCTCTCTGATGGCGATAATCTGAAACTCGCACAGCAGCTCGCAGGCCTGTCGGTGCGTGCGATACGCGACGTGTGCCTGAGGGCCGAACGCCACCTTGCGCGCGAGCAGATTGAAAAGACCGGCCCTGCAGCTGCAGCGCCGACGCTCGAATATTACGTGCGCACGCTTGCCGAATACCGGTTGGGTAGACCTGCCGACTGATGTGTTGGCGTTAGGTGACTATTTTTCCCAGCGCAACCGGCAGCAGCGCGATAATGTCAGAGGCGACCATACCGCGATCAGTTCTGTTCTCTTCACACCACAGGTGAGCCGCGAGGCCGTGCAGAAAAACACCGGCGCTGGCGGCATCGAACGGCATAAGCCCGGCTGACAGCGCGCAGATGATTCCGGTTAAGACGTCTCCCGAACCCGCCGTAGCAAGGGCAGCGTTCGCCCAGGGCGAGACGCGTATCTCACCTTTGGGCGTTGCGATGAGTGAGTGTGCTCCCTTCAGAACAACGACCGAGTTATAACGTTTTGCGGCGAGGCGCACGGCAGCATACCGGTCACTTTCTACCTCTGCCGAAGTGATGCCGAGAAGCCGCGCCATCTCGCCCGAATGCGGAGTCAGAATGCGGGGCAGAGTGGCCGCTGCGGCGCCGGCTATGTTTGTCAGGCCGTCGGCATCGACTGTCAGAACTATTTCACACCCAAGCCAGAGGCGCTCTGATAGCTGTTTTGCCTCTTGCGTCAGGCCAAAACCGGGGCCGAGCGCAGCGGCATGGCGCTTTTGCAGCAACGTGGCGATATCGGCGCTGGCTGCGTCTGCCGGCAGCGCGTGTAGCATAATTTCGTTGGCACGTTGCCCAGCGGCAGCTACCACTTCGCTGTGCGTGGCAATCGTCGCGAGGCCTGCGCCTGCACGTAGTGCAGCGAGCGCAGCGAGATTGGCGGCGCCGGCTTTTTCAGGTGAGCCCGCGAAAATGATCACATCGCCCGAACGGTGTTTATACGTGCCGGCGCCCCGCGGTGCGAGCCACGTTTTGGCCATGGCCGCGGTAACCATCGAGCCGACGCTTTTCGTCTCTGACAGAATTATTGCGTCGCTGTGCCCGGTGTGTACAATTTTAACGCGCCCACAGGTTTCGCTGCCGCGCGGTGTCAGCATACCAGATTTCGCGTGCGCGAAGGTGATTGTATGCGTGGCTTGCACCGCGTTACCCAGAATTTCGCCGGTATCAGCGTCGAGCCCGCTCGGCAGGTCGAGCGCGACACGGTAGCCCTGAAAGCAATTGAACGCCGCGACGATATCTTGCGTATCGGCACCGAGCGTACGGCTGAGGCCGGTGCCGAAAAGCGCGTCGACGGCCAGCGTCGCATTTTTGAGTGCTGCAGCAAAGTCAGCAGTTGAATATTCATGACCAAACCAGACGCGTTGGCCGAGCGCGAGTAAAATTTCGAGGTTACGTTTTGCATCCCCCCTGATATCTGCTTCGGCGCCGTGCACAAAAATCGTGACCGTGGCCGCGAGCTGGCGGTCGGCCATAAGTTGCCTCGCGACGACAAAACCATCGCCACCATTGTTTCCCGTGCCGCAGAGTATCACGATTTGCGGGCTTTTAGCACCGCCGTTGAGCAGCTGTTTGATTGCTTCGGCCGCGCCCCGGCCGGCGTTTTCCATAAGAACGAATCCCGGAATTCTGAGCCGGTCGATGGCATATTGGTCGTACGCGCGCATCTGGGCGCGGCTGAGCAGCAGATCGCCAAAATCAGGGAGGTTGACCAGATTTGCGGGCATAACTGCCTGACTCGCAGAGGGCAGCGTTCAAGGTGCCAACCGTTTTTCGCTTTATGCCGTAATGCCAAAAAGAATTCTGAGTATACATGAAGATCAAACTCAAAGTCTGGCGCCAGAAGAATAAAGACGACAAGGGCAAGTTTCATGTATACTCAGAATTCTTTT
>JAKQXK010000616.1 GCA_029561505.1 Spirochaetota bacterium
CTTGGGGTCGGCGAGCAGCCCGACGCATACCTTTACGGCCCCCGCGGTGCCAACACGTTGTCGCATATCGGCGAACTCAAACCCCGGCTTGAAATACCGAACTTTGCACGCATGGGGCTTGCGAACCTCACGTATGTCAAAGGCTGGGCGCGTGACGAAGAGACTCTCGGGTTCTTCGGCAAAGTCACGCAGCGTAACGAGGGCAACGACAGCATCGGTGGCCACCGCGAACTGCTGGGTACGTACCAAGAAGACAAATACCTGACCTACCCGAAGGGCCTGCCAGAAGAGATCATGCGAGAGCTGATACAATCAACAGGCCGCACGTTTCTCGGTAATTCGAACGACGTGCAACAGGGCTTTCTCACGAAGTATGGCGAAACGCACCTCGATACGGGCAGCCCCATTCTGCTCGTCACCGATGACTCACTCATGCATATTTATGTGCACGGAGAAAAATTTCAACCCGATGAATTCTACCTGCTCGGGCATACGGCCTGGGAGGTCTTGTCGACGCATGGGCTCGGCAGGCTGCACGTGCACTATTTCACCGGCGATGTCGCCGGATTCTCTGTCGACGAAACGGCACCCATTGCCATGTTTCATTCGCCGCCGCGGGCGCCCACGCTGGCGACCACACTCTTTGACGCAGGCATACCTGTTTATGCACTCGGTAAAGTCTCTGAAATGATCGAAGGCGCTGCGATGAGCGAAAGCTACGGAGTAAAAAATAATGCCGAGTGCCTTGAGATGCTGGGTCAGGTGATTCGTGACGCGCCGACCAACAAAGGCAAACAATCTTTTGTCATTGCAACTCTGCCCGACCTTGACGGCCTTTTTGGTCATAACCGCGATTCTCTCGGGTACATTGACGCCCTTGAAACGCTCGACCAGCAGCTGCCACGCCTGTTGCGCGCGATGGAAAACGAAGACATGCTCTACATCGTGTCAGACCACGGCAACGACCCGACATTCGAGGGTACAAGCCACACGCGGGAATACGTGCCACTGATGGTCTATTCGCGCATGTTCAGGCCTCGCCGCCAGGCTAACCTGGGCATTCGCGCATCGCTCGCCGATGTCGCAGAAACGATCGCCGATAGCTACGATCTGAACGTACGCTTTGCCGCAACGAGCTTTTGGGAAAATATGATTTCTCAGCTATAGGATCACGCGGGAGAACGCCACGATTTTCTTGTCTGTGAAAAAGCAAATTTGCCAGATTCTGGAAAAGCCAGATGGTTCATAGAGCGATTTTCGGCGCGAAAATCGCGGAACTTTTTCTGAATTTTGTCGTTTTGCGACCTGCCGAGCGGCCCGGCTAATTGAAGTTAAATCCCTTGACACTAAGTCAGTTTTGATAAGGCCTGAAACATGACAAAGAAGTCCATTATTCTTGCTCTTTCGGTTGTGGCATTTTTCACGGCATGCCGCTCTACACGCAACAACTACGTTATCAAAGAAGCGATTCCCAAAAACTCTAACATCGCCGTTCTGGTCGAAGGCGAAAACGACTTCAAGAACGCCGTCTTTATGGAGTTCATGCGCGGCGGCTATGACGTCAAAGCGTTCAATGCGACTGACTTCTACACGACCGACGACGTGCTCGACGTCAAGAGCCTTAAAAAGACGGCGTTTGTGACGAATCTATTCGACCCGAAGAATCCGCAACGGCAGGTCGCCGTCGCCGACAAGGTGTTCGAGAATATCTATAAACTGCATATTTTCAACTTTGAGAACCTCAAGATTGAAATGCTGCAGTCGCTGCAGAAAAAGATCGGTATTCGCTACGTGGTGCTGCTTTCACTCTCAAAATGGGATGCCGGTTATACCTGGGCGCGCGTCATCAAACTCGACACGATGCAGCTGGTCTATGTGCAAAATTACAGCGTGGGCCGCAAAGATGACCTGAAAAGTGTCATCGCGACAATGATCGACACGATGCAAAAAGGCAAATAGTATATCCCCACGACTGAACGTGAAACGGGCATTAGGCATTCTGACGCTCTTAGCTGTCTCGAACGCGCTGTTCGCGACCGGGGCCACCGCCATTGGCACCTTTTCCCGTAGGTTTGATTCGCCCGTCTCGAAAGAGATTATTCTGCGTTTTCCGATTTTTCTGAGCAAAGCTTATACACGCGCCAAGAAGGGACGCGTTATGTATCCCAATGAATTCTCGAAACTTCGCGAAGAGAAACAAATTGCCTCGCGCGTTATCTATACGCCCGACGAATACTCACAGATTTCAAAACTCATCGACGGTGGCAATCTGCTGACCGGCGAAATATTTGAATACGCCGAAAAAGAGAAAGACGACGAGGGCAACGACATCGAGCCAACCGCTGAGATACCTGATAAGAAGTATGTTCTTGTACGGCTATACCATTACAGTTCGACGACGGGTAAAATTTCTTCGTTCACCGTCTATTCAAAACCTGAAACAGTTGTCATCGATTTGCTGCGAACCGTGTTGCCACTCGAAAAAGACCGGTACCTCAGCCGCCCCATTACATCGGCCAGCAAGCTCGCGGTGATAGCACCACTCAAGGCCGTTGAATTGAATGATTTTTATATCAGCCTGCTTTCGCAGAACTTCAAAGTGCACCCGCTTTCGGGTTTAGACTTCGAAGCAAGTTCATCTGCCGATCTGCGGCTCGCACGCCATCTGATGACGCAACGCGTATCTTATTATTCGCCGTTGCTCGTTGAATCGGTGACCCCACCCGCGCTTTCAGCCGCAGGCGACAACGAGGCGAACCGTGCCGACTACAATGCGTTCGCGTCAATCGTGGCCAACAAAGACTATAATTTTGAGAAACAGCTCAAGACTATTCTCGGCCAAATACGTAGCCGCACGGGCGCTGAATACCTGTTGCTGCTGAATCCCGATGGCAAGAATTCGTTTGCCCGAGGCTTCGACCTCTCAACCGGCGGTATGGTCTGGTATCAAGATTCGTTTCCCGCCAAATCGGGAGCAGATGCAGATGTGCTCGCGAGCATGATCAGCGAGATGCAGCGGCCCCTCGTTATTCTGAGCGAAGAGCAGCTCAACAAGATTGCCGAAGAAAAAGACCGCATGTCAGCGCAAGGGGCGTCTGGCGGGCTCGCGAGTGTCGCGATTCTCGATTTTTACGACAGAACAAACACGCCGCTTTATACCTGGTTAGCCTCTTCGCTATCAATCGCGATCGACGATTCAATGAAAAAAATCTTCGAATATGACCGGGCAAATGAAAAGAAGAGTTTTGAGGCGGGCAGCCGCATTTTTCGTTCACCCGCTGACGTGAACGAGAAGACACTGAAAGAATTTCAGACGGCCACGGGGGCCGACTACCTGATTTTTGGTTTCTATTCGGTCAGCGCCAAAACCGGCAATATCGTTATCGAATCGAAGATTTACGATCTCGTCAAAAAGAAAGAAATCGGTGGCTCAACGACAGAATCGCCGGTCGACGTACGGCTGTTTAATGTCGTCGACGAAATCTCTCAAGGCATTGTACAAGATATCTTCAGTATGACACAGCAACAGACAAAATAAACGGGGAAAAATATGAAAACGATCTCAATCCGCATCGCGCTTTTGGCAGCCTTCATCGGCTCAGCGCAGGGCCTGGCCGCAGAACCGCAGCCGGTCACATTTCACGACCGCATGTTACTCGACATTGGCCCCAATGCCTTGGTGCCTTCTGACCAGCCGGCCGGTCTCGGTGGCAGCCTGGGGTTTGGGCTTGCTTTCCGCGACTTTAATCTGTTTCTTCGCGGCACCGGCATGATCGCCGAACCGGGCCTGAACCAGCGAACCCTGATAATACCCACATTGCGCACCGAAGCGCGTATTCATATTTTGCCGAATTTCATCACCCTTCTGCCCTATTTCGACGCCGGCGGCATCATGACCAAAGTCCGTCGACCCGACGCGTCGCTTTCATCGGATATCACGAGCCTATACGCCG